>NZ_JAGIOS010000004.1 GCF_017876815.1 Sinorhizobium meliloti
CGAGCGACAGCCGCCGCAGACGCTCCATCATTTGAACGGCCAACAATGAGTGGCCGCCGAGTTCGAAGAAGTTGTCGTGGCGCCCGACCTGCTCGACGCCGAGAAGCTCGGCCCAGATCCCGGCCAGCAGCGTCTCGATCTCGCCCTGCGGCGCCTCGTAGGCCCGACGCGCATAGGCATCGTCGTCGGGGACCGGCAGCGCCTTGCGATCGAGCTTGCCGTTCACCGTCAGCGGCAGTGCATCCAGCCGCACGAAGGCCGACGGCACCATGTAGTCCGGCAGCAGGCCACCCAGATGCGCCCGCAACGACGCAGCAAGCCCGGCGCCATCGGCTTCGGCCGACCCGTCCGTCGTCTTCGCAACCACATAGGCGACGAGCCGCTTGTCGCCCGCCGCATCCGCGTGCGCCACCACCGCGGCATCGCCGACAAGCTCATGCTCCAGCAGCCGGGCGGCGATCTCGCCCGGCTCGATGCGGAAGCCGCGGATCTTCACCTGGTCGTCATTGCGGCCCAGAAACTCGAGATTGCCGTCCGGCAGGTAGCGCGCCAGGTCGCCGCTCCGGTACATCCGGGCGCCGGCCTTGCCGCTGAACGGATCCGCCAGGAACCGCTCCGCCGTCAGATCCGGACGGTTCAGGTAGCCGCGCGCCACCCCCGCCCCGCCGATATAAAGCTCACCAACCGCCCCAAACGGAACCGGCTGACCATGGCCGTCAAGCACATAAAGCCGCGTGTTCGCAATCGGACGGCCGATCGGCACATACCGGTGAGGCGCCTCAATTCTCGTGTCGGTAAGAAAGGTGGTCGCCCAAATCGTAGTCTCCGTCGGACCATAAAGATTTCTGAGAGATTTTACCCTTCTGCCGAGGTTCGAGGCCAGTTCTGAAGGCAACGCTTCGCCGCCACACAACGCACTTAAATCGGGCGCACCCTCCCAGCCGGCGTCGAAGAGCATACGCCACGCCGCGGGGTCGCCTGCATCACAGTTATCTTCTGATGGGATAGATACCGCTGTAATCCAATAACACTGGTTCCGTGAGCAACAACGACGTTAGCTCCCACGGCCAGTGGCAGATAGAGTTCCAGCCCCGCAATGTCGAAAGAGATCGTCGTGATCGCGAGGAGTGAATCGCGCTCTGTGAGGCCCGATACATCTAAAAGAGCGCGTAGAACATTGAGAACACTTGCATGCTCGACCATGACGCCCTTAGGCGTGCCGGTGGATCCCGATGTGTAGATGACATAGGCGAGATTGCGGGCTGTCAGGCCGAGGGCATGCGGGTCGGGATCGTCAGGGACTGGTCGGCCCAAGCGGCATGGCCGCATCGAGATCGACCGCGCTCAGATCGGCGATTGCCTCGGCGCCCAACGCCGCGCGGCCGGCGGCGTCGCAAAGCAGCAGCCGCGGGCCGGCATCGTCGAGCAACTGCCGCAGCCGTTCGCCGGATAGGCCGGGTCGAGCGGCACATAGGCGCCGCCGGCCTTGAGGATCGCCAGCAGTCCCACCACCATCGCCGGGCTGCGCTCGACGCAGATCGCCACTGGCTGGTCCGGCCTCACCCCGAGCCCGATCAGATGATGGGCCAGCCGGTTGGCATCGGCATTGAGCGCGCCATAGGAGATCGACTGCTCTTCGAAGACCAGTGCGACCGCGTCGGCACCCGGCGCACCTGCGCCTCGAACAGCGCATGCACGCAAAGATCCGACGGATAGTCCGCTTCCGTCCGGTTCAACTCCTCCAGCAGGTAGCTGCGCTCCTCAGCCGGAAGAATGTCGAGCTCGCGCACCGGCCTATCGGGCGCTTGCTCCAGCGCGTCGACCAGTTGCTCGAGCGCCCGCTGCATATAGCCGCAGATCCGATCGGCGGAGATCGTTCGACCGCATCCGCCGTGAGCCCCAGCTCCTGACCAAAATCATCCACCGACAATGTCAGCGGGTAGTTGGTCCGTTCCTCGCCCCCAGCCATTCCATGCCGGACAGCACGTCGCTTGTTCCCTCGCCGGCCATGGCCGGCGTGTTGTGGCGATAGTTCAGCAGCGCACTGAACAGTGGCGCTGGTGCGGCAATATCGCAGCAGCGTTGCGCCAATGCCAGCGAGGCATGCTCGTGTGAGAGCAATTCGGCCAGACGGGCGTGGGCGATACGCACACTTTCCTCGACCCCGGTCTCATCCAGATCCAGCCGCAACGGCAAGGTATTCATGAACAAGCCCATGGCACGGTCGGCGCCGGCACCCGCATGCATGCGGCCGAACAGCACCGTGCCGAACACCACCTGCTCGCGCCCGCTGCTCAGCGCCACCACCTGGGCCCAGGCCAGATGGCAAAGGCTAGCCAGACTCACCCCCAGCCGCCGCGCCTGGTGGCGCAGCCGATCGTTGAGCGCCTGCGGCAGCATCCGCCGTGCCTCGCGGGATCCGCGGCCGTCGCCGTAGACCTCGCTCAGAGCGAACGGCAGGGTCGGCTCGTCGATGTCGGCCAGCATCTCCCGGAAGAACGCTTCATGCGCTTTGGCATCCATGCCAAGCCGCGCCTGCGCCACCAGGTTGCGGAACGGCTGCGGCGCTGCAAGCTCATGCGCGCGCCCCTGCAGCACGGCCCGGACCTCGGCATGCATCACTTCGGCCGTCGTATGATCGCCGATCAGATGGTGCTGCAACACCAAAAGCAGCCAGCGCCCACTGCCCGGTTCGCGCGCGATCACGAACCGCATCAGCGGCGCCCGGCCAAGGTCGAGACGGTACTGGCGCGGATCGAACCGCCGCCTGAGCTCATCGGCGCCGGAACCATCACAGCCCTCCAGCTCGACCTCGAGCACATCCAAGGCCGCCTTGCGCCAGACAACCTGCGCCGGGCTCGACAGACCCTCCCAGACAAAGGCCGTGCGCAGAATGTCGTGGCGGTCGACCACCTGTTGAACCGCAGCAAGGTAGCGATCGAGCACACCCCGCTCGGCAAAGGCCATCTGCGACATCAGGAGATAGGGGTCACCCTGGGTTGCCAGCAAATGATGGAACAGAATGCCGTCCTGCAGCGGCGACAGGCCATAGATATCCTGGATATTGCCGACGCCGCCGGGCACCGTCGACACGATCCGGTCGATCTCCGGTTGGGTAAGATCGATCAGCGGCAGCATCTGCGGCGTGATCGCCGTACTCTGTTCCGTGATCGGGTTGGCAGGCACCTCCACCTCCCGGTGGCTGCCAAGACTGGCGGCCAGATCGGCAAGCATCGGCTTTGCAAATACGGTGCGAACCTCGACCCCGAGCGACAGCCGCCGCAGACGCTCCATCATTTGAACGGCCAACAATGAGTGGCCGCCGAGCTCGAAGAAGTTGTCGTGGCGCCCGACCTGCTCGACGCCGAGAAGCTCGGCCCAGATCCCGGCCAGCAGCGTCTCGATCTCGCCCTGCGGCGCCTCGTAGGCCCGACGCGCATAGGCATCGTCGTCGGGGACCGGCAGCGCCTTGCGGTCGAGCTTGCCGTTCACCGTCAGCGGCAGTGCATCCAGCCGCACGAAGGCCGACGGCACCATGTAGTCCGGTAGCAGGCCACCCAGATGCGCCCGCAACGACGCAGCAAGCCCGGCGCCATCGGCTTCGGCCGACCCGTCCGTCGTCTTCGCAACCACATAGGCGACGAGCCGCTTGTCGCCCGCCGCATCCGCGTGCGCCACCACCGCGGCATCGCCGACAAGCTCATGCTCCAGCAGCCGGGCGGCGATCTCGCCCGGCTCGATGCGGAAGCCGCGGATCTTCACCTGGTCGTCATTGCGGCCCAGAAACTCGAGATTGCCGTCCGGCAGGTAGCGCGCCAGGTCGCCGCTCCGGTACATCCGGGCGCCGGCCTTGCCGCTGAACGGATCCGCCAGGAACCGCTCCGCCGTCAGATCCGGACGGTTCAGGTAGCCGCGCGCCACCCCCGCCCCGCCGATATAAAGCTCACCAACCGCCCCAAACGGAACCGGCTGACCATGGCCGTCCAGCAGATAGATCCGCGTGTTCGAGATCGGACGCCCGATCGTTTCGACAACAGCCTGTCCCCTCGGCATGCAAATCCAAGTCGAGTACGTCGTTGTCTCCGAAGGGGCGTACAGATTGCAAATCTTCTGGACGCGCGTGCTCTCGAATATCCTCTCGATTAGGTCTGCCTTCACCCGCTCGCCCGCCAAATTGATGACGCTTGCCGATGCCGGCACGGCTTTCTGGTTGACCAGAGCGGTGATCGCCGAGGGGACCGTGTTGATCAAGGAGGCATCCACGGGCGTTCGGGCCAGCTTCAGTGCATCCTCGACGAGGTACAGCTTGCTTCCCTGCGAAAGCGGAAGGAAACACTCGTAAACGGACAGATCAAAACAGACCGAGGTCGAGAACAGCGTGCGCCTGATCTCTGATTCGGCAAACACGCCGCCACTCCAATGCAGCAGGTTCACTGTGTTCCGATGCTCGACCATGACGCCCTTAGGCGTGCCGGTGGATCCCGATGTGTAGATGACATAGGCGAGATTGCGGGCTGTCAGGCCGAGGGCATGCGGGTCGGGATCGTCAGCGGACTGGTCGGCCCAGGCGGGCATGGCCGTATCGAGATCGACCGCGCTCAGATCGGCGATTGCCTCGGCGCCCAACGCCGCGCGGCCGGCGGCGTCGCAAAGCAGCAGCCGCGGGCCGGCATCGTCGAGCAACTGCCGCAGCCGTTCGCCGGGATAGGCCGGGTCGAGCGGCACATAGGCGCCGCCGGCCTTGAGGATCGCCAGCAGTCCCACCACCATCGCCGGGCTGCGCTCGACGCAGATCGCCACTGGCTGGTCCGGCCTCACCCCGAGCCCGATCAGATGATGGGCCAGCCGGTTGGCATCGGCATTGAGCGCGCCATAGGAGATCGACTGCTCTTCGAAGACCAGTGCGACCGCGTCGGGCACCCGGCGCACCTGCGCCTCGAACAGCGCATGCACGCAAAGATCCGACGGATAGTCCGCTTCCGTCCGGTTCAACTCCTCCAGCAGGTAGCTGCGCTCCTCAGCCGGAAGAATGTCGAGCTCGCGCACCGGCCTATCGGGCGCTTGCTCCAGCGCGTCGACCAGTTGCTCGAGCGCCCGCTGCATATAGCCGCAGATCCGATCGGCGGAGATCGGTTCGACCGCATCCGCCGTGAGCCCCAGCTCCTGACCAAAATCATCCACCGACAATGTCAGCGGGTAGTTGGTCCGTTCCTCGTCCCCCAGCCATTCCATGCCGGACAGCACGTCGCTTGTTCCCTCGCCGGCCATGGCCGGCGTGTTGTGGCGATAGTTCAGCAGCGCACTGAACAGTGGCGCTGGTGCGGCAATATCGCTGCAGCGTTGCGCCAATGCCAGCGAGGCATGCTCGTGTGAGAGCAATTCGGCCAGACGGGCGTGGGCGATACGCACACTTTCCTCGACCCCGGTCTCATCCAGATCCAGCCGCAACGGCAAGGTATTCATGAACAAGCCCATGGCACGGTCGGCGCCGGCACCCGCATGCATGCGGCCGAACAGCACCGTGCCGAACACCACCTGCTCGCGCCCGCTGCTCAGCGCCACCACCTGGGCCCAGGCCAGATGGCAAAGGCTAGCCAGACTCACCCCCAGCCGCCGCGCCTGGTGGCGCAGCCGATCGTTGAGCGCCTGCGGCAGCATCCGCCGTGCCTCGCGGGATCCGCGGCCGTCGCCGTAGACCTCGCTCAGAGCGAACGGCAGGGTCGGCTCGTCGATGTCGGCCAGCATCTCCCGGAAGAACGCTTCATGCGCTTTGGCATCCATGCCAAGCCGCGCCTGCGCCACCAGGTTGCGGAACGGCTGCGGCGCTGCAAGCTCATGCGCGCGCCCCTGCAGCACGGCCCGGACCTCGGCATGCATCACTTCGGCCGTCGTATGATCGCCGATCAGATGGTGCTGCAACACCAAAAGCAGCCAGCGCCCACTGCCCGGTTCGCGCGCGATCACGAACCGCATCAGCGGCGCCCGGCCAAGGTCGAGACGGTACTGGCGCGGATCGAACCGCCGCCTGAGCTCATCGGCGCCGGAACCATCACAGCCCTCCAGCTCGACCTCGAGCACATCCAAGGCCGCCTTGCGCCAGACAACCTGCGCCGGGCTCGACAGACCCTCCCAGACAAAGGCCGTGCGCAGAATGTCGTGGCGGTCGACCACCTGTTGAACCGCAGCAAGGTAGCGATCGAGCACACCCCGCTCGGCAAAGGCCATCTGCGACATCAGGAGATAGGGGTCACCCTGGGTTGCCAGCAAATGATGGAACAGAATGCCGTCCTGCAGCGGCGACAGGCCATAGATATCCTGGATATTGCCGACGCCGCCGGGCACCGTCGACACGATCCGGTCGATCTCCGGTTGGGTAAGATCGATCAGCGGCAGCATCTGCGGCGTGATCGCCGTACTCTGTTCCGTGATCGGGTTGGCAGGCACCGCCACCTCCCGGTGGCTGCCAAGACTGGCGGCCAGATCGGCAAGCATCGGCTTTGCAAATACGGTGCGAACCTCGACCCCGAGCGACAGCCGCCGCAGACGCTCCATCATTTGAACGGCCAACAATGAGTGGCCGCCGAGTTCGAAGAAGTTGTCGTGGCGCCCGACCTGCTCGACGCCGAGAAGCTCGGCCCAGATCCCGGCCAGCAGCGTCTCGATCTCGCCCTGCGGCGCCTCGTAGGCCCGACGCGCATAGGCATCGTCGTCGGGGACCGGCAGCGCCTTGCGGTCGAGCTTGCCGTTCACCGTCAGCGGCAGTGCATCCAGCCGCACGAAGGCCGACGGCACCATGTAGTCCGGTAGCAGGCCACCCAGATGCGCCCGCAACGACGCAGCAAGCCCGGCGCCATCGGCTTCGGCCGACCCGTCCGTCGTCTTCGCAACCACATAGGCGACGAGCCGCTTGTCGCCCGCCGCATCCGCGTGCGCCACCACCGCGGCATCGCCGACAAGCTCATGCTCCAGCAGCCGGGCGGCGATCTCGCCCGGCTCGATGCGGAAGCCGCGGATCTTCACCTGGTCGTCATTGCGGCCCAGAAACTCGAGATTGCCGTCCGGCAGGTAGCGCGCCAGGTCGCCGCTCCGGTACATCCGGGCGCCGGCCTTGCCGCTGAACCGATCCGCCAGGAACCGCTCCGCCGTCAGATCCGGACGGTTCAGGTAGCCGCGCGCCACCCCCGCCCCGCCGATATAAAGCTCACCAACCGCCCCAAACGGGACGGGTGCGCCATGACCGTCAAGCACATAAAGCCGCGTGTTCGCAATCGGACGGCCGATCGGGATTGACGTAAGGCCTTCTACGTCGCCCGTTATTTCGAATGCGGCGCATCCAACGGTGGCCTCTGTCGGACCAAAATGGTTGATCAGGCGCACATTTGGAAAACGCCGCTGCCAAAGTTGCATGTCTGCTGGAACCAGCGATTCGCCACCAACCATAAGTGCTTTAGTTGGAGGTTGTCCCTCGTTATCATCAATCTTTTTGTTAAGAATGCTCAGATGCGAGGGAGTAACTTTAACCAAGTCGAAGGCTTGTCCCTTCTTCAATTCACCGAGAGAGATAATTTGGACAGTTGGATCTAGAAGATGAAGTTTCGTTCCCGCCAACAGCGGACCGAATAGGGTCGTAACGATGCCATCAAAACTCATTGAATGCGTTACAGGCGAGCCGTTGGACGTTCTTTTGTAAAAGCTTCGATTTGACCACTGCAAATAGTTCGACAAGTGTTGATGCTCGACCATGACGCCCTTAGGCGTGCCGGTGGATCCCGATGTGTAGATGACATAGGCGAGATTGCGGGCTGTCAGGCCGAGGGCATGCGGGTCGGGATCGTCAGCGGACTGGTCGGCCCAGGCGGGCATGGCTGCATCGAGATCGACCGCGCTCAGATCGGCGATTGCCTCGGCGCCCAACGCCGCGCGACCGGCGGCGTCGCAAAGCAGCAGCCGCGGGCCGGCATCGTCGAGCAACTGCCGCAGCCGTTCGCCGGGATAGGCCGGGTCGAGCGGCACATAGGCGCCGCCGGCCTTGAGGATCGCCAGCAGTCCCACCACCATCGCCGGGCTGCGCTCGACGCAGATCGCCACTGGCTGGTCCGGCCTCACCCCGAGCCCGATCAGATGATGGGCCAGCCGGTTGGCATCGGCATTGAGCGCGCCATAGGAGATCGACTGCTCTTCGAAGACCAGTGCGACCGCGTCGGGCACCCGGCGCACCTGCGCCTCGAACAGCGCATGCACGCAAAGATCCGACGGATAGTCCGCTTCCGTCCGGTTCAACTCCTCCAGCAGGTAGCTGCGCTCGTCGGGAGGCAGGATGTCCAGCTCGGACACCGGCTGCTCGGCATCGGCAAGCATCGCCCGCAGCAGCGCCAGCAGATAACCACATTGCCGCTCGATCGTCGCCCGGTCGAACAACGCCGTCGCATAACCGAGAGTCCCGGCGATGGCCTCGCCCTGCTCTCCCAGGTTCAGTTCCAGATCGAACTTGACCTGATCGAGCCCCTCGCCCGCAGCCTCCACCTGCAGCCCCGGCAGGTCCAATGACCCGCCGGTGTTGTTCTGCCAGGCCAGTCCCACCTGGAACAACGGCGTGTGACCGAGAGCCCGGGGCGGCTGGACGATCTCCACCACCTGCTCGAACGGCAGGTCCTGATGATCCTGCGCAGTCAAGGCCGCGCGCCGCGCCCGTTCCAGGAGATCGGACACGCTCGGCTCGCCCGACAGATCGATTCGAACCGCCAGGGTGTTGACGAAGAAACCGATTAGATCCTCGATCTCGCGGCGACGACGATTGGCCGTCGGCACACCGATCACGATATCGTCCTGCCCGGACAGGCGCGACAGCACCGCAGCCCAGGCCGCCAGCACTGTCATGAACAACGTCGTGCCATGCTGCCGGCTCAGCCGCTTGAGCCCGCGCGTCAGAGCCTCATCGATGATAACCGGCACGCTGGCTCCGGCAAACGACTGCTGTGCCGGCCGCGGCCGGTCCGTCGGCAGCGCCAGACGGGCCGGGGCGCCAGACAGGGTGTCGCGCCAATACTGCGCCTGACGCTGCAGCCGCTCGCCGGACAACCATTGCCGTTGCCAGGCGGCATAATCCGGATACTGGATCGCCAGCGGCGGCAAAGGATCGTCCTCTCCAGCCTCAAACGCGCGGTAAAGGCTGCTGAGCTCGCGCACCAGCACCCCCATCGACCAGCCGTCCGAGACTATGTGATGCTGCGTCAGCAGAAAGACGTGCTCCTCATCCGCCAGCCGGATCAGCCGGCCGCGGATCAGCGGCTCGCGCGCCAGATCGAACGGCGTGCGCGCCTCTTCTTGGCACAGATCCAAAAGCGCGGCTTGCGCATCCGGCCTGTCCCGCAGATCGTGCTCGACCACCGGCAATCCCCTGTCCCCGGACAAAATCTGGACCTGCGGGTCATCCTCTCCGGCGACGAACGTGCAGCGCAGCGCCTCGTGACGGGCAAACAGGCGGTCAAGGCTGCGCCGCCAGGCGACACGGTCGAGTCTGCCCTGCAGTCGCCACCCCAGGGGAATGTTATAGTTCGTGCTGTCTTCGTCCAACTGTGCCAAGAACCAGAGACGCTGCTGCGAATAGGACAGCGGAAGCGCACCATCACGTCCGACTGGCATGATGACCGGTGCTGTCTGCGCACCAGAACCGTTCAGCACTTCGCCAACACTTAGCGCCAAATCGGCCAATGTTGGCTTGGCGAACAGGATCGCCAGCGGCAGCTCCACTGCCAAGGCCTCGGTCAGCCGGACGAGCACGCGCACCGCCAACAATGAGTGGCCGCCGAGCTCGAAGAAGTTGTCGTGGCGCCCGACCTGCTCGACGCCGAGAAGCTCGGCCCAGATCCCGGCCAGCAGCGTCTCGATCTCGCCCTGCGGCGCCTCGTAGGCCCGACGCGCATAGGCATCGTCGTCGGGGACCGGCAGCGCCTTGCGGTCGAGCTTGCCGTTCACCGTCAGCGGCAGTGCATCCAGCCGCACGAAGGCCGACGGCACCATGTAGTCCGGTAGCAGGCCACCCAGATGCGCCCGCAACGACGCAGCAAGCCCGGCGCCATCGGCTTCGGCCGACCCGTCCGTCGTCTTCGCAACCACATAGGCGACGAGCCGCTTGTCGCCCGCCGCATCCGCGTGCGCCACCACCGCGGCATCGCCGACAAGCTCATGCTCCAGCAGCCGGGCGGCGATCTCGCCCGGCTCGATGCGGAAGCCGCGGATCTTCACCTGGTCGTCATTGCGGCCCAGAAACTCGAGATTGCCGTCCGGCAGGTAGCGCGCCAGGTCGCCGCTCCGGTACATCCGGGCGCCGGCCTTGCCGCTGAACGGATCCGCCAGGAACCGCTCCGCCGTCAGATCCGGACGGTTCAGGTAGCCGCGCGCCACCCCCGCCCCGCCGATATAAAGCTCACCAACCGCCCCAAACGGAACCGGCTGACCATGGCCGTCCAGCAGATAGATCCGCGTGTTCGAGATCGGACGCCCGATCGTTTCGACAACAGCCTGTCCCCTCGGCATGCAAATCCAAGTCGAGTACGTCGTTGTCTCCGAAGGGGCGTACAGATTGCAAATCTTCTGGACGCGCGTGCTCTCGAATATCCTCTCGATTAGGTCTGCCTTCACCCGCTCGCCCGCCAAATTGATGACGCTTGCCGATGCCGGCACGGCTTTCTGGTTGACCAGAGCGGTGATCGCCGAGGGGACCGTGTTGATCAAGGAGGCATCCACGGGCGTTCGGGCCAGCTTCAGTGCATCCTCGACGAGGTACAGCTTGCTTCCCTGCGAAAGCGGAAGGAAACACTCGTAAACGGACAGATCAAAACAGACCGAGGTCGAGAACAGCGTGCGCCTGATCTCTGATTCGGCAAACACGCCGCCACTCCAATGCAGCAGGTTCACTGTGTTCCGATGCTCGACCATGACGCCCTTAGGCGTGCCGGTGGATCCCGATGTGTAGATGACATAGGCGAGATTGCGGGCTGTCAGGCCGAGGGCATGCGGGTCGGGATCGTCAGCGGACTGGTCGGCCCAGGCGGGCATGGCCGTATCGAGATCGACCGCGCTCAGATCGGCGATTGCCTCGGCGCCCAACGCCGCGCGACCGGCGGCGTCGCAAAGCAGCAGCCGCGGGCCGGCATCGTCGAGCAACTGCCGCAGCCGTTCGCCGGGATAGGCCGGGTCGAGCGGCACATAGGCGCCGCCGGCCTTGAGGATCGCCAGCAGTCCCACCACCATCGCCGGGCTGCGCTCGACGCAGATCGCCACTGGCTGGTCCGGCCTCACCCCGAGCCCGATCAGATGATGGGCCAGCCGGTTGGCATCGGCATTGAGCGCGCCATAGGAGATCGACTGCTCTTCGAAGACCAGTGCGACCGCGTCGGGCACCCGGCGCACCTGCGCCTCGAACAGCGCATGCACGCAAAGATCCGACGGATAGTCCGCTTCCGTCCGGTTCAACTCCTCCAGCAGGTAGCTGCGCTCGTCGGGAGGCAGGATGTCCAGCTCGGACACCGGCTGCTCGGCATCGGCAAGCATCGCCCGCAGCAGCGCCAGCAGATAACCACATTGCCGCTCGATCGTCGCCCGGTCGAACAACGCCGTCGCATAACCGAGAGTCCCGGCGATGGCCTCGCCCTGCTCTCCCAGGTTCAGTTCCAGATCGAACTTGACCTGATCGAGCCCCTCGCCCGCAGCCTCCACCTGCAGCCCCGGCAGGTCCAATGACCCGCCGGTGTTGTTCTGCCAGGCCAGTCCCACCTGGAACAACGGCGTGTGACCGAGAGCCCGGGGCGGCTGGACGATCTCCACCACCTGCTCGAACGGCAGGTCCTGATGATCCTGCGCAGTCAAGGCCGCGCGCCGCGCCCGTTCCAGGAGATCGGACACGCTCGGCTCGCCCGACAGATCGATTCGAACCGCCAGGGTGTTGACGAAGAAACCGATTAGATCCTCGATCTCGCGGCGACGACGATTGGCCGTCGGCACACCGATCACGATATCGTCCTGCCCGGACAGGCGCGACAGCACCGCAGCCCAGGCCGCCAGCACTGTCATGAACAACGTCGTGCCATGCTGCCGGCTCAGCCGCTTGAGCCCGCGCGTCAGAGCCTCATCGATGATAACCGGCACGCTGGCTCCGGCAAACGACTGCTGTGCCGGCCGCGGCCGGTCCGTCGGCAGCGCCAGACGGGCCGGGGCGCCAGACAGGGTGTCGCGCCAATACTGCGCCTGACGCTGCAGCCGCTCGCCGGACAACCATTGCCGTTGCCAGGCGGCATAATCCGGATACTGGATCGCCAGCGGCGGCAAAGGATCGTCCTCTCCAGCCTCAAACGCGCGGTAAAGGCTGCTGAGCTCGCGCACCAGCACCCCCATCGACCAGCCGTCCGAGACTATGTGATGCTGCGTCAGCAGAAAGACGTGCTCCTCATCCGCCAGCCGGATCAGCCGGCCGCGGATCAGCGGCTCGCGCGCCAGATCGAACGGCGTGCGCGCCTCTTCTTGGCACAGATCCAAAAGCGCGGCTTGCGCATCCGGCCTGTCCCGCAGATCGTGCTCGACCACCGGCAATCCCCTGTCCCCGGACAAAATCTGGACCTGCGGGTCATCCTCTCCGGCGACGAACGTGCAGCGCAGCGCCTCGTGACGGGCAAACAGGCGGTCAAGGCTGCGCCGCCAGGCGACACGGTCGAGTCTGCCCTGCAGTCGCCACCCCAGGGGAATGTTATAGTTCGTGCTGTCTTCGTCCAACTGTGCCAAGAACCAGAGACGCTGCTGCGAATAGGACAGCGGAAGCGCACCATCACGTCCGACTGGCATGATGACCGGTGCTGTCTGCGCACCAGAACCGTTCAGCACTTCGCCAACACTTAGCGCCAAATCGGCCAATGTTGGCTTGGCGAACAGGATCGCCAGCGGCAGCTCCACTGCCAAGGCCTCGGTCAGCCGGACGAGCACGCGCACCGCCAACAATGAGTGGCCGCCGAGCTCGAAGAAGTTGTCGTGGCGCCCGACCTGCTCGACGCCGAGAAGCTCGGCCCAGATCCCGGCCAGCAGCGTCTCGATCTCGCCCTGCGGCGCCTCGTAGGCCCGACGCGCATAGGCATCGTCGTCGGGGACCGGCAGCGCCTTGCGGTCGAGCTTGCCGTTCACCGTCAGCGGCAGTGCATCCAGCCGCACGAAGGCCGACGGCACCATGTAGTCCGGTAGCAGGCCACCCAGATGCGCCCGCAACGACGCAGCAAGCCCGGCGCCATCGGCTTCGGCCGACCCGTCCGTCGTCTTCGCAACCACATAGGCGACGAGCCGCTTGTCGCCCGCCGCATCCGCGTGCGCCACCACCGCGGCATCGCCGACAAGCTCATGCTCCAGCAGCCGGGCGGCGATCTCGCCCGGCTCGATGCGGAAGCCGCGGATCTTCACCTGGTCGTCATTGCGGCCCAGAAACTCGAGATTGCCGTCCGGCAGGTAGCGCGCCAGGTCGCCGCTCCGGTACATCCGGGCGCCGGCCTTGCCGCTGAACGGATCCGCCAGGAACCGCTCCGCCGTCAGATCCGGACGGTTCAGGTAGCCGCGCGCCACCCCCGCCCCGCCGATATAAAGCTCACCAACCGCCCCAAACGGAACCGGCTGACCATGGCCGTCAAGCACATAAAGCCGCGTGTTCGCAATCGGACGGCCGATCGGCACATACCGGTGAGGCGCCTCAATTCTCGTGTCGGTAAGAAAGGTGGTCGCCCAAATCGTAGTCTCCGTCGGACCATAAAGATTTCTGAGAGATTTTACCCTTCTGCCGAGGTTCGAGGCCAGTTCTGAAGGCAACGCTTCGCCGCCACACAACGCACTTAAATCGGGCGCACCCTCCCAGCCGGCGTCGAAGAGCATACGCCACGCCGCGGGGGTCGCCTGCATCACAGTTATCTTCTGATGGGATAGATACCGCTGTAATCCAATAACACTGGTTCCGTGAGCAACAACGACGTTAGCTCCCACGGCCAGTGGCAGATAGAGTTCCAGCCCCGCAATGTCGAAAGAGATCGTCGTGATCGCGAGGAGTGAATCGCGCTCTGTGAGGCCCGATACATCTAAAAGAGCGCGTAGAACATTGAGAACACTTGCATGCTCGACCATGACGCCCTTAGGCGTGCCGGTGGATCCCGATGTGTAGATGACATAGGCGAGATTGCGGGCTGTCAGGCCGAGGGCATGCGGGTCGGGATCGTCAGCGGACTGGTCGGCCCAAGCGGGCATGGCCGCATCGAGATCGACCGCGCTCAGATCGGCGATTGCCTCGGCGCCCAACGCCGCGCGACCGGCGGCGTCGCAAAGCAGCAGCCGCGGGCCGGCATCGTCGAGCAACTGCCGCAGCCGTTCGCCGGGATAGGCCGGGTCGAGCGGCACATAGGCGCCGCCGGCCTTGAGGATCGCCAGCAGTCCCACCACCATCGCCGGGCTGCGCTCGACGCAGATCGCCACTGGCTGGTCCGGCCTCACCCCGAGCCCGATCAGATGATGGGCCAGCCGGTTGGCATCGGCATTGAGCGCGCCATAGGAGATCGACTGCTCTTCGAAGACCAGTGCGACCGCGTCGGGCACCCGGCGCACCTGCGCCTCGAACAGCGCATGCACGCAAAGATCCGACGGATAGTCCGCTTCCGTCCGGTTCAACTCCTCCAGCAGGTAGCTGCGCTCCTCAGCCGGAAGAATGTCGAGCTCGCGCACCGGCCTATCGGGCGCTTGCTCCAGCGCGTCGACCAGTTGCTCGAGCGCCCGCTGCATATAGCCGCAGATCCGATCGGCGGAGATCGGTTCGACCGCATCCGCCGTGAGCCCCAGCTCCTGACCAAAATCATCCACCGACAATGTCAGCGGGTAGTTGGTCCGTTCCTCGCCCCCCAGCCATTCCATGCCGGACAGCACGTCGCTTGTTCCCTCGCCGGCCATGGCCGGCGTGTTGTGGCGATAGTTCAGCAGCGCACTGAACAGTGGCGCTGGTGCGGCAATATCGCTGCAGCGTTGCGCCAATGCCAGCGAGGCATGCTCGTGTGAGAGCAATTCGGCCAGACGGGCGTGGGCGATACGCACACTTTCCTCGACCCCGGTCTCATCCAGATCCAGCCGCAACGGCAAGGTATTCATGAACAAGCCCATGGCACGGTCGGCGCCGGCACCCGCATGCATGCGGCCGAACAGCACCGTGCCGAACACCACCTGCTCGCGCCCGCTGCTCAGCGCCACCACCTGGGCCCAGGCCAGATGGCAAAGGCTAGCCAGACTCACCCCCAGCCGCCGCGCCTGGTGGCGCAGCCGATCGTTGAGCGCCTGCGGCAGCATCCGCCGTGCCTCGCGGGATCCGCGGCCGTCGCCGTAGACCTCGCTCAGAGCGAACGGCAGGGTCGGCTCGTCGATGTCGGCCAGCATCTCCCGGAAGAACGCTTCATGCGCTTTGGCATCCATGCCAAGCCGCGCCTGCGCCACCAGGTTGCGGAACGGCTGCGGCGCTGCAAGCTCATGCGCGCGCCCCTGCAGCACGGCCCGGACCTCGGCATGCATCACTTCGGCCGTCGTATGATCGCCGATCAGATGGTGCTGCAACACCAAAAGCAGCCAGCGCCCACTGCCCGGTTCGCGCGCGATCACGAACCGCATCAGCGGCGCCCGGCCAAGGTCGAGACGGTACTGGCGCGGATCGAACCGCCGCCTGAGCTCATCGGCGCCGGAACCATCACAGCCCTCCAGCTCGACCTCGAGCACATCCAAGGCCGCCTTGCGCCAGACAACCTGCGCCGGGCTCGACAGACCCTCCCAGACAAAGGCCGTGCGCAGAATGTCGTGGCGGTCGACCACCTGTTGAACCGCAGCAAGGTAGCGATCGAGCACACCCCGCTCGGCAAAGGCCATCTGCGACATCAGGAGATAGGGGTCACCCTGGGTTGCCAGCAAATGATGGAACAGAATGCCGTCCTGCAGCGGCGACAGGCCATAGATATCCTGGATATTGCCGACGCCGCCGGGCACCGTCGACACGATCCGGTCGATCTCCGGTTGGGTAAGATCGATCAGCGGCAGCATCTGCGGCGTGATCGCCGTACTCTGTTCCGTGATCGGGTTGGCAGGCACCGCCACCTCCCGGTGGCTGCCAAGACTGGCGGCCAGATCGGCAAGCATCGGCTTTGCAAATACGGTGCGAACCTCGACCCCGAGCGACAGCCGCCGCAGACGCTCCATCATTTGAACGGCCAACAATGAGTGGCCGCCGAGTTCGAAGAAGTTGTCGTGGCGCCCGACCTGCTCGACGCCGAGAAGCTCGGCCCAGATCCCGGCCAGCAGCGTCTCGATCTCGCCCTGCGGCGCCTCGTAGGCCCGACGCGCATAGGCATCGTCGTCGGGGACCGGCAGCGCCTTGCGATCGAGCTTGCCGTTCACCGTCAGCGGCAGTGCATCCAGCCGCACGAAGGCCGACGGCACCATGTAGTCCGGCAGCAGGCCACCCAGATGCGCCCGCAACGACGCAGCAAGCCCGGCGCCATCGGCTTCGGCCGACCCGTCCGTCGTCTTCGCAACCACATAGGCGACGAGCCGCTTGTCGCCCGCCGCATCCGCGTGCGCCACCACCGCGGCATCGCCGACAAGCTCATGCTCCAGCAGCCGGGCGGCGATCTCGCCCGGCTCGATGCGGAAGCCGCGGATCTTCACCTGGTCGTCATTGCGGCCCAGAAACTCGAGATTGCCGTCCGGCAGGTAGCGCGCCAGGTCGCCGCTCCGGTACATCCGGGCGCCGGCCTTGCCGCTGAACGGATCCGCCAGGAACCGCTCCGCCGTCAGATCCGGACGGTTCAGGTAGCCGCGCGCCACCCCCGCCCCGCCGATATAAAGCTCACCAACCGCCCCAAACGGAACCGGCTGACCATGGCCGTCAAGCACATAAAGCCGCGTGTTCGCAATCGGACGGCCGATCGGCACATACCGGTGAGGCGCCTCAATTCTCGTGTCGGTAAGAAAGGTGGTCGCCCAAATCGTAGTCTCCGTCGGACCATAAAGATTTCTGAGAGATTTTACCCTTCTGCCGAGGTTCGAGGCCAGTTCTGAAGGCAACGCTTCGCCGCCACACAACGCACTTAAATCGGGCGCACCCTCCCAGCCGGCGTCGAAGAGCATACGCCACGCCGCGGGGGTCGCCTGCATCACAGTTATCTTCTGATGGGATAGATACCGCTGTAATCCAATAACACTGGTTCCGTGAGCAACAACGACGTTAGCTCCCACGGCCAGTGGCAGATAGAGTTCCAGCCCCGCAATGTCGAAAGAGATCGTCGTGATCGCGAGGAGTGAATCGCGCTCTGTGAGGCCCGATACATCTAAAAGAGCGCGTAGAACATTGAGAACACTTGCATGCTCGACCATGACGCCCTTAGGCGTGCCGGTGGATCCCGATGTGTAGATGACATAGGCGAGATTGCGGGCTGTCAGGCCGAGGGCATGCGGGTCGGGATCGTCAGCGGACTGGTCGGCCCAAGCGGGCATGGCCGCATCGAGATCGACCGCGCTCAGATCGGCGATTGCCTCGGCGCCCAACGCCGCGCGGCCGGCGGCGTCGCAAAGCAGCAGCCGCGGGCCGGCATCGTCGAGCAACTGCCGCAGCCGTTCGCCGGGATAGGCCGGGTCGAGCGGCACATAGGCGCCGCCGGCCTTGAGGATCGCCAGCAGTCCCACCACCATCGCCGGGCTGCGCTCGACGCAGATCGCCACTGGCTGGTCCGGCCTCACCCCGAGCCCGATCAGATGATGGGCCAGCCGGTTGGCATCGGCATTGAGCGCGCCATAGGAGATCGACTGCTCTTCGAAGACCAGTGCGACCGCGTCGGGCACCCGGCGCACCTGCGCCTCGAACAGCGCATGCACGCAAAGATCCGACGGATAGTCCGCTTCCGTCCGGTTCAACTCCTCCAGCAGGTAGCTGCGCTCCTCAGCCGGAAGAATGTCGAGCTCGCGCACCGGCCTATCGGGCGCTTGCTCCAGCGCGTCGACCAGTTGCTCGAGCGCCCGCTGCATATAGCCGCAGATCCGATCGGCGGAGATCGGTTCGACCGCATCCGCCGTGAGCCCCAGCTCCTGACCAAAATCATCCACCGACAATGTCAGCGGGTAGTTGGTCCGTTCCTCGTCCCCCAGCCATTCCATGCCGGACAGCACGTCGCTTGTTCCCTCGCCGGCCATGGCCGGCGTGTTGTGGCGATAGTTCAGCAGCGCACTGAACAGTGGCGCTGGTGCGGCAATATCGCTGCAGCGTTGCGCCAATGCCAGCGAGGCATGCTCGTGTGAGAGCAATTCGGCCAGACGGGCGTGGGCGATACGCACACTTTCCTCGACCCCGGTCTCATCCAGATCCAGCCGCAACGGCAAGGTATTCATGAACAAGCCCATGGCACGGTCGGCGCCGGCACCCGCATGCATGCGGCCGAACAGCACCGTGCCGAACACCACCTGCTCGCGCCCGCTGCTCAGCGCCACCACCTGGGCCCAGGCCAGATGGCAAAGGCTAGCCAGACTCACCCCCAGCCGCCGCGCCTGGTGGCGCAGCCGATCGTTGAGCGCCTGCGGCAGCATCCGCCGTGCCTCGCGGGATCCGCGGCCGTCGCCGTAGACCTCGCTCAGAGCGAACGGCAGGGTCGGCTCGTCGATGTCGGCCAGCATCTCCCGGAAGAACGCTTCATGCGCTTTGGCATCCATGCCAAGCCGCGCCTGCGCCACCAGGTTGCGGAACGGCTGCGGCGCTGCAAGCTCATGCGCGCGCCCCTGCAGCACGGCCCGGACCTCGGCATGCATCACTTCGGCCGTCGTATGATCGCCGATCAGATGGTGCTGCAACACCAAAAGCAGCCAGCGCCCACTGCCCGGTTCGCGCGCGATCACGAACCGCATCAGCGGCGCCCGGCCAAGGTCGAGACGGTACTGGCGCGGATCGAACCGCCGCCTGAGCTCATCGGCGCCGGAACCATCACAGCCCTCCAGCTCGACCTCGAGCACATCCAAGGCCGCCTTGCGCCAGACAACCTGCGCCGGGCTCGACAGACCCTCCCAGACAAAGGCCGTGCGCAGAATGTCGTGGCGGTCGACCACCTGTTGAACCGCAGCAAGGTAGCGATCGAGCACACCCCGCTCGGCAAAGGCCATCTGCGACATCAGGAGATAGGGGTCACCCTGGGTTGCCAGCAAATGATGGAACAGAATGCCGTCCTGCAGCGGCGACAGGCCATAGATATCCTGGATATTGCCGACGCCGCCGGGCACCGTCGACACGATCCGGTCGATCTCCGGTTGGGTAAGATCGATCAGCGGCAGCATCTGCGGCGTGATCGCCGTACTCTGTTCCGTGATCGGGTTGGCAGGCACCGCCACCTCCCGGTGGCTGCCAAGACTGGCGGCCAGATCGGCAAGCATCGGCTTTGCAAATACGGTGCGAACCTCGACCCCGAGCGACAGCCGCCGCAGACGCTCCATCATTTGAACGGCCAACAATGAGTGGCCGCCGAGCTCGAAGAAGTTGTCGTGGCGCCCGACCTGCTCGACGCCGAGAAGCTCGGCCCAGATCCCGGCCAGCAGCGTCTCGATCTCGCCCTGCGGCGCCTCGTAGGCCCGACGCGCATAGGCATCGTCGTCGGGGACCGGCAGCGCCTTGCGGTCGAGCTTGCCGTTCACCGTCAGCGGCAGTGCATCCAGCCGCACGAAGGCCGACGGCACCATGTAGTCCGGTAGCAGGCCACCCAGATGCGCCCGCAACGACGCAGCAAGCCCGGCGCCATCGGCTTCGGCCGACCCGTCCGTCGTCTTCGCAACCACATAGGCGACGAGCCGCTTGTCGCCCGCCGCATCCGCGTGCGCCACCACCGCGGCATCGCCGACAAGCTCATGCTCCAGCAGCCGGGCGGCGATCTCGCCCGGCTCGATGCGGAAGCCGCGGATCTTCACCTGGTCGTCATTGCGGCCCAGAAACTCGAGATTGCCGTCCGGCAGGTAGCGCGCCAGGTCGCCGCTCCGGTACATCCGGGCGCCGGCCTTGCCGCTGAACGGATCCGCCAGGAACCGCTCCGCCGTCAGATCCGGACGGTTCAGGTAGCCGCGCGCCACCCCCGCCCCGCCGATATAAAGCTCACCAACCGCCCCAAACGGAACCGGCTGACCATGGCCGTCCAGCAGATAGATCCGCGTGTTCGAGATCGGACGCCCGATCGTTTCGACAACAGCCTGTCCCCTCGGCATGCAAATCCAAGTCGAGTACGTCGTTGTCTCCGAAGGGGCGTACAGATTGCAAATCTTCTGGACGCGCGTGCTCTCGAATATCCTCTCGATTAGGTCTGCCTTCACCCGCTCGCCCGCCAAATTGATGACGCTTGCCGATGCCGGCACGGCTTTCTGGTTGACCAGAGCGGTGATCGCCGAGGGGACCGTGTTGATCAAGGAGGCATCCACGGGCGTTCGGGCCAGCTTCAGTGCATCCTCGACGAGGTACAGCTTGCTTCCCTGCGAAAGCGGAAGGAAACACTCGTAAACGGACAGATCAAAACAGACCGAGGTCGAGAACAGCGTGCGCCTGATCTCTGATTCGGCAAACACGCCGCCACTCCAATGCAGCAGGTTCACTGTGTTCCGATGCTCGACCATGACGCCCTTAGGCGTGCCGGTGGATCCCGATGTGTAGATGACATAGGCGAGATTGCGGGCTGTCAGGCCGAGGGCATGCGGGTCGGGATCGTCAGCGGACTGGTCGGCCCAGGCGGGCATGGCCGTATCGAGATCGACCGCGCTCAGATCGGCGATTGCCTCGGCGCCCAACGCCGCGCGACCGGCGGCGTCGCAAAGCAGCAGCCGCGGGCCGGCATCGTCGAGCAACTGCCGCAGCCGTTCGCCGGGATAGGCCGGGTCGAGCGGCACATAGGCGCCGCCGGCCTTGAGGATCGCCAGCAGTCCCACCACCATCGCCGGGCTGCGCTCGACGCAGATCGCCACTGGCTGGTCCGGCCTCACCCCGAGCCCGATCAGATGATGGGCCAGCCGGTTGGCATCGGCATTGAGCGCGCCATAGGAGATCGACTGCTCTTCGAAGACCAGTGCGACCGCGTCGGGCACCCGGCGCACCTGCGCCTCGAACAGCGCATGCACGCAAAGATCCGACGGATAGTCCGCTTCCGTCCGGTTCAACTCCTCCAGCAGGTAGCTGCGCTCCTCAGCCGGAAGAATGTCGAGCTCGCGCACCGGCCTATCGGGCGCTCGCTCCAGCGCGTCGACCAGTTGCTCGAGCGCCCGCTGCATATAGCCGCAGATCCGATCGGCGGAGATCGGTTCGACCGCATCCGCCGTGAGCCCCAGCTCCTGACCAAAATCATCCACCGACAATGTCAGCGGGTAGTTGGTCCGTTCCTCGCCCCCCAGCCATTCCATGCCGGACAGCACGTCGCTTGTTCCCTCGCCGGCCATGGCCGGCGTGTTGTGGCGATAGTTCAGCAGCGCACTGAACAGTGGCGCTGGTGCGGCAATATCGCTGCAGCGTTGCGCCAATGCCAGCGAGGCATGCTCGTGTGAGAGCAATTCGGCCAGACGGGCGTGGGCGATACGCACACTTTCCTCGACCCCGGTCTCATCCAGATCCAGCCGCAACGGCAAGGTATTCATGAACAAGCCCATGGCACGGTCGGCGCCGGCACCCGCATGCATGCGGCCGAACAGCACCGTGCCGAACACCACCTGCTCGCGCCCGCTGCTCAGCGCCACCACCTGGGCCCAGGCCAGATGGCAAAGGCTAGCCAGACTCACCCCCAGCCGCCGCGCCTGGTGGCGCAGCCGATCGTTGAGCGCCTGCGGCAGCATCCGCCGTGCCTCGCGGGATCCGCGGCCGTCGCCGTAGACCTCGCTCAGAGCGAACGGCAGGGTCGGCTCGTCGATGTCGGCCAGCATCTCCCGGAAGAACGCTTCATGCGCTTTGGCATCCATGCCAAGCCGCGCCTGCGCCACCAGGTTGCGGAACGGCTGCGGCGCTGCAAGCTCATGCGCGCGCCCCTGCAGCACGGCCCGGACCTCGGCATGCATCACTTCGGCCGTCGTATGATCGCCGATCAGATGGTGCTGCAACACCAAAAGCAGCCAGCGCCCACTGCCCGGTTCGCGCGCGATCACGAACCGCATCAGCGGCGCCCGGCCAAGGTCGAGACGGTACTGGCGCGGATCGAACCGCCGCCTGAGCTCATCGGCGCCGGAACCATCACAGCCCTCCAGCTCGACCTCGAGCACATCCAAGGCCGCCTTGCGCCAGACAACCTGCGCCGGGCTCGACAGACCCTCCCAGACAAAGGCCGTGCGCAGAATGTCGTGGCGGTCGACCACCTGTTGAACCGCAGCAAGGTAGCGATCGAGCACACCCCGCTCGGCAAAGGCCATCTGCGACATCAGGAGATAGGGGTCACCCTGGGTTGCCAGCAAATGATGGAACAGAATGCCGTCCTGCAGCGGCGACAGGCCATAGATATCCTGGATATTGCCGACGCCGCCGGGCACCGTCGACACGATCCGGTCGATCTCCGGTTGGGTAAGATCGATCAGCGGCAGCATCTGCGGCGTGATCGCCGTACTCTGTTCCGTGATCGGGTTGGCAGGCACCGCCACCTCCCGGTGGCTGCCAAGACTGGCGGCCAGATCGGCAAGCATCGGCTTTGCAAATACGGTGCGAACCTCGACCCCGAGCGACAGCCGCCGCAGACGCTCCATCATTTGAACGGCCAACAATGAGTGGCCGCCGAGTTCGAAGAAGTTGTCGTGGCGCCCGACCTGCTCGACGCCGAGAAGCTCGGCCCAGATCCCGGCCAGCAGCGTCTCGATCTCGCCCTGCGGCGCCTCGTAGGCCCGACGCGCATAGGCATCGTCGTCGGGGACCGGCAGCGCCTTGCGGTCGAGCTTGCCGTTCACCGTCAGCGGCAGTGCATCCAGCCGCACGAAGGCCGACGGCACCATGTAGTCCGGTAGCAGGCCACCCAGATGCGCCCGCAACGACGCAGCAAGCCCGGCGCCATCGGCTTCGGCCGACCCGTCCGTCGTCTTCGCAACCACATAGGCGACGAGCCGCTTGTCGCCCGCCGCATCCGCGTGCGCCACCACCGCGGCATCGCCGACAAGCTCATGCTCCAGCAGCCGGGCGGCGATCTCGCCCGGCTCGATGCGGAAGCCGCGGATCTTCACCTGGTCGTCATTGCGGCCCAGAAACTCGAGATTGCCGTCCGGCAGGTAGCGCGCCAGGTCGCCGCTCCGGTACATCCGGGCGCCGGCCTTGCCGCTGAACCGATCCGCCAGGAACCGCTCCGCCGTCAGATCCGGACGGTTCAGGTAGCCGCGCGCCACCCCCGCCCCGCCGATATAAAGCTCACCAACCGCCCCAAACGGGACGGGTGCGCCATGACCGTCAAGCACATAAAGCCGCGTGTTCGCAATCGGACGGCCGATCGGCACATTCGTCGATGCGGAAAGATCTGCAGGGATGTCATGGAAAGCACAACCGACAACCGCTTCCGTCGGGCCATACTCGTTGACCATTCTAGCCGCCGGCTGGATCTGACGCCATAGCTCGACCGTCGAAGACGACAATGCCTCACCGCCAATGACGAGCACCTCCACCTGACTGGCATCTCCAGCCGACTGCAGTTGCTGTCCAAGAACATCCAGATGGCTCGGGGTGACATTGACCAGCCCGCACGGTGTGCCGACCCTTGACCTGATCCCCTCGACCTCGTCCCCCTCTTTCGTAAGCAATGCATGGCCGCCAGAGACCAAAGGCGCAAACAGGCTGTTGACCGTGGCATCGAAGGCGAGCGAAGAGGAGACGACGGATGAGGATATGGGAGCGTAGCTCTCACGAGCCCAGCTTAGATAATTGGTCATCCCGCGATGCTCGACCATGACGCCCTTAGGCGTGCCGGTGGATCCCGATGTGTAGATGACATAGGCGAGATTGCGGGCTGTCAGGCCGAGGGCATGCGGGTCGGGATCGTCAGCGGACTGGTCGGCCCAGGCGGGCATGGCTGCATCGAGATCGACCGCGCTCAGATCGGCGATTGCCTCGGCGCCCAACGCCGCGCGACCGGCGGCGTCGCAAAGCAGCAGCCGCGGGCCGGCATCGTCGAGCAACTGCCGCAGCCGTTCGCCGGGATAGGCCGGGTCGAGCGGCACATAGGCGCCGCCGGCCTTGAGGATCGCCAGCAGTCCCACCACCATCGCCGGGCTGCGCTCGACGCAGATCGCCACTGGCTGGTCCGGCCTCACCCCGAGCCCGATCAGATGATGGGCCAGCCGGTTGGCATCGGCATTGAGCGCGCCATAGGAGATCGACTGCTCTTCGAAGACCAGTGCGACCGCGTCGGGCACCCGGCGCACCTGCGCCTCGAACAGCGCATGCACGCAAAGATCCGACGGATAGTCCGCTTCCGTCCGGTTCAACTCCTCCAGCAGGTAGCTGCGCTCCTCAGCCGGAAGAATGTCGAGCTCGCGCACCGGCCTATCGGGCGCTTGCTCCAGCGCGTCGACCAGTTGCTCGAGCGCCCGCTGCATATAGCCGCAGATCCGATCGGCGGAGATCGGTTCGACCGCATCCGCCGTGAGCCCCAGCTCCTGACCAAAATCATCCACCGACAATGTCAGCGGGTAGTTGGTCCGTTCCTCGTCCCCCAGCCATTCCATGCCGGACAGCACGTCGCTTGTTCCCTCGCCGGCCATGGCCGGCGTGTTGTGGCGATAGTTCAGCAGCGCACTGAACAGTGGCGCTGGTGCGGCAATATCGCTGCAGCGTTGCGCCAATGCCAGCGAGGCATGCTCGTGTGAGAGCAATTCGGCCAGACGGGCGTGGGCGATACGCACACTTTCCTCGACCCCGGTCTCATCCAGATCCAGCCGCAACGGCAAGGTATTCATGAACAAGCCCATGGCACGGTCGGCGCCGGCACCCGCATGCATGCGGCCGAACAGCACCGTGCCGAACACCACCTGCTCGCGCCCGCTGCTCAGCGCCACCACCTGGGCCCAGGCCAGATGGCAAAGGCTAGCCAGACTCACCCCCAGCCGCCGCGCCTGGTGGCGCAGCCGATCGTTGAGCGCCTGCGGCAGCATCCGCCGTGCCTCGCGGGATCCGCGGCCGTCGCCGTAGACCTCGCTCAGAGCGAACGGCAGGGTCGGCTCGTCGATGTCGGCCAGCATCTCCCGGAAGAACGCTTCATGCGCTTTGGCATCCATGCCAAGCCGCGCCTGCGCCACCAGGTTGCGGAACGGCTGCGGCGCTGCAAGCTCATGCGCGCGCCCCTGCAGCACGGCCCGGACCTCGGCATGCATCACTTCGGCCGTCGTATGATCGCCGATCAGATGGTGCTGCAACACCAAAAGCAGCCAGCGCCCACTGCCCGGTTCGCGCGCGATCACGAACCGCATCAGCGGCGCCCGGCCAAGGTCGAGACGGTACTGGCGCGGATCGAACCGCCGCCTGAGCTCATCGGCGCCGGAACCATCACAGCCCTCCAGCTCGACCTCGAGCACATCCAAGGCCGCCTTGCGCCAGACAACCTGCGCCGGGCTCGACAGACCCTCCCAGACAAAGGCCGTGCGCAGAATGTCGTGGCGGTCGACCACCTGTTGAACCGCAGCAAGGTAGCGATCGAGCACACCCCGCTCGGCAAAGGCCATCTGCGACATCAGGAGATAGGGGTCACCCTGGGTTGCCAGCAAATGATGGAACAGAATGCCGTCCTGCAGCGGCGACAGGCCATAGATATCCTGGATATTGCCGACGCCGCCGGGCACCGTCGACACGATCCGGTCGATCTCCGGTTGGGTAAGATCGATCAGCGGCAGCATCTGCGGCGTGATCGCCGTACTCTGTTCCGTGATCGGGTTGGCAGGCACCGCCACCTCCCGGTGGCTGCCAAGACTGGCGGCCAGATCGGCAAGCATCGGCTTTGCAAATACGGTGCGAACCTCGACCCCGAGCGACAGCCGCCGCAGACGCTCCATCATTTGAACGGCCAACAATGAGTGGCCGCCGAGTTCGAAGAAGTTGTCGTGGCGCCCGACCTGCTCGACGCCGAGAAGCTCGGCCCAGATCCCGGCCAGCAGCGTCTCGATCTCGCCCTGCGGCGCCTCGTAGGCCCGACGCGCATAGGCATCGTCGTCGGGGACCGGCAGCGCCTTGCGGTCGAGCTTGCCGTTCACCGTCAGCGGCAGTGCATCCAGCCGCACGAAGGCCGACGGCACCATGTAGTCCGGTAGCAGGCCACCCAGATGCGCCCGCAACGACGCAGCAAGCCCGGCGCCATCGGCTTCGGCCGACCCGTCCGTCGTCTTCGCAACCACATAGGCGACGAGCCGCTTGTCGCCCGCCGCATCCGCGTGCGCCACCACCGCGGCATCGCCGACAAGCTCATGCTCCAGCAGCCGGGCGGCGATCTCGCCCGGCTCGATGCGGAAGCCGCGGATCTTCACCTGGTCGTCATTGCGGCCCAGAAACTCGAGATTGCCGTCCGGCAGGTAGCGCGCCAGGTCGCCGCTCCGGTACAT
Organism: Sinorhizobium meliloti; assembly: GCF_017876815.1. Classification (NCBI taxonomy): domain Bacteria; kingdom Pseudomonadati; phylum Pseudomonadota; class Alphaproteobacteria; order Hyphomicrobiales; family Rhizobiaceae; genus Ensifer; species Ensifer meliloti. The sequence goes on from NZ_JAGIOS010000004.1 coordinate 26,599, forward strand.
CCGGGCGCCGGCCTTGCCGCTGAACCGATCCGCCAGGAACCGCTCCGCCGTCAGATCCGGACGGTTCAGGTAGCCGCGCGCCACCCCCGCCCCGCCGATATAAAGCTCACCAACCGCCCCAAACGGAACCGGCTGACCATGGCCGTCAAGCACATAAAGCCGCGTGTTCGCAATCGGACGGCCGATCGGCACATTCGTCGATGCGGAAAGATCTGCAGGGATGTCATGGAAAGCACAACCGACAACCGCTTCCGTCGGGCCATACTCGTTGACCATTCTAGCCGCCGGCTGGATCTGACGCCATAGCTCGACCGTCGAAGACGACAATGCCTCACCGCCAATGACGAGCACCTCCACCTGACTGGCATCTCCAGCCGACTGCAGTTGCTGTCCAAGAACATCCAGATGGCTCGGGGTGACATTGACCAGCCCGCACGGTGTGCCGACCCTTGACCTGATCCCCTCGACCTCGTCCCCCTCTTTCGTAAGCAATGCATGGCCGCCAGAGACCAAAGGCGCAAACAGGCTGTTGACCGTGGCATCGAAGGCGAGCGAAGAGGAGACGACGGATGAGGATATGGGAGCGTAGCTCTCACGAGCCCAGCTTAGATAATTGGTCATCCCGCGATGCTCGACCATGACGCCCTTAGGCGTGCCGGTGGATCCCGATGTGTAGATGACATAGGCGAGATTGCGGGCTGTCAGGCCGAGGGCATGCGGGTCGGGATCGTCAGCGGACTGGTCGGCCCAGGCGGGCATGGCTGCATCGAGATCGACCGCGCTCAGATCGTCGATTGCCTCGGCGCCCAACGCCGCGCGGCCGGCGGCGTCGCAAAGCAGCAGCCGCGGGCCGGCATCGTCGAGCAACTGCCGCAGCCGTTCGCCGGGATAGGCCGGGTCGAGCGGCACATAGGCGCCGCCGGCCTTGAGGATCGCCAGCAGTCCCACCACCATCGCCGGGCTGCGCTCGACGCAGATCGCCACTGGCTGGTCCGGCCTCACCCCGAGCCCGATCAGATGATGGGCCAGCCGGTTGGCATCGGCATTGAGCGCGCCATAGGAGATCGACTGCTCTTCGAAGACCAGTGCGACCGCGTCGGGCACCCGGCGCACCTGCGCCTCGAACAGCGCATGCACGCAAAGATCCGACGGATAGTCCGCTTCCGTCCGGTTCAACTCCTCCAGCAGGTAGCTGCGCTCCTCAGCCGGAAGAATGTCGAGCTCGCGCACCGGCCTATCGGGCGCTTGCTCCAGCGCGTCGACCAGTTGCTCGAGCGCCCGCTGCATATAGCCGCAGATCCGATCGGCGGAGATCGGTTCGACCGCATCCGCCGTGAGCCCCAGCTCCTGACCAAAATCATCCACCGACAATGTCAGCGGGTAGTTGGTCCGTTCCTCGTCCCCCAGCCATTCCATGCCGGACAGCACGTCGCTTGTTCCCTCGCCGGCCATGGCCGGCGTGTTGTGGCGATAGTTCAGCAGCGCACTGAACAGTGGCGCTGGTGCGGCAATATCGCTGCAGCGTTGCGCCAATGCCAGCGAGGCATGCTCGTGTGAGAGCAATTCGGCCAGACGGGCGTGGGCGATACGCACACTTTCCTCGACCCCGGTCTCATCCAGATCCAGCCGCAACGGCAAGGTATTCACGAACAAGCCCATGGCACGGTCGGCGCCGGCACCCGCATGCATGCGGCCGAACAGCACCGTGCCGAACACCACCTGCTCGCGCCCGCTGCTCAGCGCCACCACCTGGGCCCAGGCCAGATGGCAAAGGCTAGCCAGACTCACCCCCAGCCGCCGCGCCTGGTGGCGCAGCCGATCGTTGAGCGCCTGCGGCAGCATCCGCCGTGCCTCGCGGGATCCGCGGCCGTCGCCGTAGACCTCGCTCAGAGCGAACGGCAGGGTCGGCTCGTCGATGTCGGCCAGCATCTCCCGGAAGAACGCTTCATGCGCTTTGGCATCCATGCCAAGCCGCGCCTGCGCCACCAGGTTGCGGAACGGCTGCGGCGCTGCAAGCTCATGCGCGCGCCCCTGCAGCACGGCCCGGACCTCGGCATGCATCACTTCGGCCGTCGTATGATCGCCGATCAGATGGTGCTGCAACACCAAAAGCAGCCAGCGCCCACTGCCCGGTTCGCGCGCGATCACGAACCGCATCAGCGGCGCCCGGCCAAGGTCGAGACGGTACTGGCGCGGATCGAACCGCCGCCTGAGCTCATCGGCGCCGGAACCATCACAGCCCTCCAGCTCGACCTCGAGCACATCCAAGGCCGCCTTGCGCCAGACAACCTGCGCCGGGCTCGACAGACCCTCCCAGACAAAGGCCGTGCGCAGAATGTCGTGGCGGTCGACCACCTGTTGAACCGCAGCAAGGTAGCGATCGAGCACACCCCGCTCGGCAAAGGCCATCTGCGACATCAGGAGATAGGGGTCACCCTGGGTTGCCAGCAAATGATGGAACAGAATGCCGTCCTGCAGCGGCGACAGGCCATAGATATCCTGGATATTGCCGACGCCGCCGGGCACCGTCGACACGATCCGGTCGATCTCCGGTTGGGTAAGATCGATCAGCGGCAGCATCTGCGGCGTGATCGCCGTACTCTGTTCCGTGATCGGGTTGGCAGGCACCGCCACCTCCCGGTGGCTGCCAAGACTGGCGGCCAGATCGGCAAGCATCGGCTTTGCAAATACGGTGCGAACCTCGACCCCGAGCGACAGCCGCCGCAGACGCTCCATCATTTGAACGGCCAACAATGAGTGGCCGCCGAGCTCGAAGAAGTTGTCGTGGCGCCCGACCTGCTCGACGCCGAGAAGCTCGGCCCAGATCCCGGCCAGCAGCGTCTCGATCTCGCCCTGCGGCGCCTCGTAGGCCCGACGCGCATAGGCATCGTCGTCGGGGACCGGCAGCGCCTTGCGATCGAGCTTGCCGTTCACCGTCAGCGGCAGTGCATCCAGCCGCACGAAGGCCGACGGCACCATGTAGTCCGGTAGCAGGCCACCCAGATGCGCCCGCAACGACGCAGCAAGCCCGGCGCCATCGGCTTCGGCCGACCCGTCCGTCGTCTTCGCAACCACATAGGCGACGAGCCGCTTGTCGCCCGCCGCATCCGCGTGCGCCACCACCGCGGCATCGCCGACAAGCTCATGCTCCAGCAGCCGGGCGGCGATCTCGCCCGGCTCGATGCGGAAGCCGCGGATCTTCACCTGGTCGTCATTGCGGCCCAGAAACTCGAGATTGCCGTCCGGCAGGTAGCGCGCCAGGTCGCCGCTCCGGTACATCCGGGCGCCGGCCTTGCCGCTGAACCGATCCGCCAGGAACCGCTCCGCCGTCAGATCCGGACGGTTCAGGTAGCCGCGCGCCACCCCCGCCCCGCCGATATAAAGCTCACCAACCGCCCCAAACGGAACCGGCTGACCATGGCCGTCAAGCACATAAAGCCGCGTGTTCGCAATCGGACGGCCGATCGGCACATTCGTCGATGCGGAAAGATCTGCAGGGATGTCATGGAAAGCACAACCGACAACCGCTTCCGTCGGGCCATACTCGTTGACCATTCTAGCCGCCGGCTGGATCTGACGCCATAGCTCGACCGTCGAAGACGACAATGCCTCACCGCCAATGACGAGCACCTCCACCTGACTGGCATCTCCAGCCGACTGCAGTTGCTGTCCAAGAACATCCAGATGGCTCGGGGTGACATTGACCAGCCCGCACGGTGTGCCGACCCTTGACCTGATCCCCTCGACCTCGTCCCCCTCTTTCGTAAGCAATGCATGGCCGCCAGAGACCAAAGGCGCAAACAGGCTGTTGACCGTGGCATCGAAGGCGAGCGAAGAGGAGACGACGGATGAGGATATGGGAGCGTAGCTCTCACGAGCCCAGCTTAGATAATTGGTCATCCCGCGATGCTCGACCATGACGCCCTTAGGCGTGCCGGTGGATCCCGATGTGTAGATGACATAGGCGAGATTGCGGGCTGTCAGGCCGAGGGCATGCGGGTCGGGATCGTCAGCGGACTGGTCGGCCCAGGCGGGCATGGCTGCATCGAGATCGACCGCGCTCAGATCGGCGATTGCCTCGGCGCCCAACGCCGCGCGACCGGCGGCGTCGCAAAGCAGCAGCCGCGGGCCGGCATCGTCGAGCAACTGCCGCAGCCGTTCGCCGGGATAGGCCGGGTCGAGCGGCACATAGGCGCCGCCGGCCTTGAGGATCGCCAGCAGTCCCACCACCATCGCCGGGCTGCGCTCGACGCAGATCGCCACTGGCTGGTCCGGCCTCACCCCGAGCCCGATCAGATGATGGGCCAGCCGGTTGGCATCGGCATTGAGCGCGCCATAGGAGATCGACTGCTCTTCGAAGACCAGTGCGACCGCGTCGGGCACCCGGCGCACCTGCGCCTCGAACAGCGCATGCACGCAAAGATCCGACGGATAGTCCGCTTCCGTCCGGTTCAACTCCTCCAGCAGGTAGCTGCGCTCGTCGGGAGGCAGGATGTCCAGCTCGGACACCGGCTGCTCGGCATCGGCAAGCATCGCCCGCAGCAGCGCCAGCAGATAACCACATTGCCGCTCGATCGTCGCCCGGTCGAACAACGCCGTCGCATAACCGAGAGTCCCGGCGATGGCCTCGCCCTGCTCTCCCAGGTTCAGTTCCAGATCGAACTTGACCTGATCGAGCCCCTCGCCCGCAGCCTCCACCTGCAGCCCCGGCAGGTCCAATGACCCGCCGGTGTTGTTCTGCCAGGCCAGTCCCACCTGGAACAACGGCGTGTGACCGAGAGCCCGGGGCGGCTGGACGATCTCCACCACCTGCTCGAACGGCAGGTCCTGATGATCCTGCGCAGTCAAGGCCGCGCGCCGCGCCCGTTCCAGGAGATCGGACACGCTCGGCTCGCCCGACAGATCGATTCGAACCGCCAGGGTGTTGACGAAGAAACCGATTAGATCCTCGATCTCGCGGCGACGACGATTGGCCGTCGGCACACCGATCACGATATCGTCCTGCCCGGACAGGCGCGACAGCACCGCAGCCCAGGCCGCCAGCACTGTCATGAACAACGTCGTGCCATGCTGCCGGCTCAGCCGCTTGAGCCCGCGCGTCAGAGCCTCATCGATGATAACCGGCACGCTGGCTCCGGCAAACGACTGCTGTGCCGGCCGCGGCCGGTCCGTCGGCAGCGCCAGACGGGCCGGGGCGCCAGACAGGGTGTCGCGCCAATACTGCGCCTGACGCTGCAGCCGCTCGCCGGACAACCATTGCCGTTGCCAGGCGGCATAATCCGGATACTGGATCGCCAGCGGCGGCAAAGGATCGTCCTCTCCAGCCTCAAACGCGCGGTAAAGGCTGCTGAGCTCGCGCACCAGCACCCCCATCGACCAGCCGTCCGAGACTATGTGATGCTGCGTCAGCAGAAAGACGTGCTCCTCATCCGCCAGCCGGATCAGCCGGCCGCGGATCAGCGGCTCGCGCGCCAGATCGAACGGCGTGCGCGCCTCTTCTTGGCACAGATCCAAAAGCGCGGCTTGCGCATCCGGCCTGTCCCGCAGATCGTGCTCGACCACCGGCAATCCCCTGTCCCCGGACAAAATCTGGACCTGCGGGTCATCCTCTCCGGCGACGAACGTGCAGCGCAGCGCCTCGTGACGGGCAAACAGGCGGTCAAGGCTGCGCCGCCAGGCGACACGGTCGAGTCTGCCCTGCAGTCGCCACCCCAGGGGAATGTTATAGTTCGTGCTGTCTTCGTCCAACTGTGCCAAGAACCAGAGACGCTGCTGCGAATAGGACAGCGGAAGCGCACCATCACGTCCGACTGGCATGATGACCGGTGCTGTCTGCGGGCTGCCCTGGAGATCGGCACCCGCTATTATCATCGCTAAAAGCGCGCGAAACCCTTCTATCGCGGCATCATAGCATTTGAGGTTGAGAGTCATTGCCGTGTCGGTTGATGCAACGGACAGCGGGCACTGCACAACTACGTTGCCCGTGTCAATACCAGAATTGATGTGATGCCACGAAATGGCGTATTGGCTCTCTTGCGCCAGAATAGCCCAGCTTGTCGCGTGGGTCCCTGCGTGACGCGGCAGTGGGCTGTCGTTATAATTAAACGCACCGACACGTGCTCGCTCCAATAAATGAGCTGGCAAGATAACGGGATTGACAACGGAAAATATCAAATCGACATTCACGTCGTATAGAAATTCATAGGTCTGCTCGACGTTATCGAAGCACGGGATGCCTAAATTAGTAGCCCAGGCACGAAATACATCATCTGTAGGAAGAACGGCGGGTATGGAGCAGCCCATTTCCTTTGCCGTCTGCGCACATCTAATACTAAGCGAACCGCCACCGACAAAGATAGCTGACAGGGTTCGTGTAGTGCTGGGGTATCGCAGATCTTGGCCGCAAAGCCCATAGCCATACGGGCTTTTCGGAAGCGACAAATCGATCATCTTGTTCCTCTTTAGTGATCTCGTGCTCACGCGCTGGTGCGGCACCCGCAATCACCGCGACCTGGTCACCGATCAGCTGGAGGCGCTTTGGTCACCAGAACAGATCGCCGGCCACCTGCTTCGCCCTTTTGGCGTGCCGCCGAGATAGGCGCGCATGTCGAGCAGCGACTTCTCAAGCACGTCGAAATTGCGGCGGAACTCCGCGGTCATGTAAGGCCAGGGTCCGCCGCCATGGCTGATGAAGTAGGTCCGGAGTTCAGAATCTGTCATCGGGTCTGTCCTTCGCAAGTTTGCCGCGCCAGGCGCGGCGCCCGTTGGAAAAGCGAGTCGCGACGGGTACCTGTAGAGGAATTTGACTTTTCTCATTTATTAATCAATGCATTCGATATTGAAGAACCATTTCTCGAATGTTGATGATCCATGGATACAATGATGAGCCTGCGGCTGTTCTGCACCGTGTCAGAACTGAAGAGCTTCACTGCTGCCGCCGACCGCCTCGGCATTTCGCCGGCAATGGCGAGCAAACATGTGATGCAGCTTGAGAACAGGCTGGGCACCCGGCTCCTCAACCGGACCAGCCGCCACGTCAGCCTGACGGAAACCGGATGCCTTTATTTCAACCAGGCCAAGCAGTTGCTCGAAGGGCTTGACGAGGTGGAAGCAGCCATCGGCAACGCTACGGTGGCGCCCTGCGGCATCCTGAAACTGAGTGCACCGGTTTGCGCGGCCAGCATATGCTTCGTGAGCCGACTGGCCGAGTATAACCGGCGCTATCCCGACGTCTGCCTAGACGTGGATCTAAGCGGCCGCATGGTGAATCTGGTAGACGAAGGTTTCGATCTTGCCCTGCGGGCAACGTCGCCCGGCCGGCTCGATCTGGGCCTCGTCGCCCGTCCGCTGGCCGATATAGAATTCCACCTCATGGCATCGCCGGAATATCTGGAACGAGCAGGTCGACCCAAAGGCTTCGCGGATCTTAACGGTCACGCGCTGCTTCGTTTCAGCGGGGTCAACCTCAGTGACATCACGGCGCTGAAAGGCGCAAATGGACAGTACAAAGTCACATTTCGTACCGTGATGTTGAGCGAGAACAAGACCATTCTCCAGCAGGCAGCTCTGCAGGGTATGGGCCTTGTCTTCCTGCCGAAATGGATGACCGAGCAGGACATCGCGGCAGGCCGATTGGAGACCGTGCTTCCAGACGCGATCAGGTTTTCCATTACGTTATATGCTGTGTATCCGAGCCGGAAGTATCTTTCCGCCAAAGTCCGCACTTTCATAGACTTTATGACGACGAGCTTGCAGGGCCTAGGATAAACACGATTGTGCAGGAGCCGTTTCGCGACGGTTGGGAGCATGACCGGGCGCGCGCGCCAGGCTTCGCCGCCCGATCCAAACGGCATCATGGACGAAAGCGATATACTTAGAATAGTTGCTACTAGCACCGCAGGCTGCACGGGGAAGGTCAAGCTGCGCTTCCACATTCCTAAAGTCACCGGTGTTTACGCATTTAATCAACTCGATCCATAATGCCGGACTGAATGGCCAGGGCGGTGTTCTGCGAGGCGTGAAGTGGCAGATCTCCAAACGCGAGTTGACAAAGAAGGTAGTTGGCCCCCGCCTCTTCCAACTGATCAAGGAGAGCCCGGCGCACAAAAGCTGCCGTTCCTACCACGCACAACTCGCTCTCGATTGCGGCATCCAAGGTCAGCGGCAAGTTTGGCGGAACGGGGATCGCGTTGACATCGTACAGGAACTTGAAGTTCTTGACCCATCGGTCGTAAGCAGGTGCCGCGAGTGAATGGGCGTGCGCGGCAGAGTGTCCGACCACTACCATTCGGAGCAATCCGAGAAAAGGCGCTTGGTCGTCCGGGTCATTGTTTTGCTCTGGATGGGAACGGAAGGCATCAGTAATTTTGCGAACAACAGACGCGGGTCCTAGGCAAGCGATATTTGCGCCGTTGGCAGCGGCCCAAGCCGCAGATTCGGGCCGGTTGGTGGCGATCCATGTAGGCGGATGCGGACGCTGATGAGGCCGCAGCGTCAAAGGGACATCGTTTAGCTCAAAATGCTTGCCTTGGTAGGACAGTGTGCCGCCCTTCATTGCCTTCACGAGGATTTCGCTGGCTTCGATGTAGCGCTCCGGCACCGCGTCTGCACCAATCCCGAAGTAATTCAATTCGATCGGGAGAAAGCCGCGCCCGATACCAAGCTCGAGTCTACCACCGCTCAATTGGTCCAACATACAGATCTCTTCAAACGCGCGTAGCGGATGACAAAGGCTGAGCAGCATGACCAAGGGGCCGACACGAAGTTGCCGAGTGCGCTGCGCGACGCTCGACAAGAACAAATTCGGCGATGCGCCTCTCCCATGCGGGGTACAATGGTGCTCCGCGAGGTGATATGCATAAAAACCGAGCCGATCGCATGTCTCGGCTAACGTCAGGCGGTCGGCGTACTGTTGTGCGATGTCCCGACCGTCCTCGTCTAAGTGATCAAAGATGCCGAAGGTTAGCTTCGAAGGGGAGGTATGTCTCATTCCGTCATCTCCAACTTTCATGAACGAGCGTAAGGCGTTGACCCAAGCGATCTGAGACTTGGCCTTTTTCCTGAGTGGATGGTCTTGTGCCTAGCTTGAATTTGTTTGGGCTTTGCGTTGGCTACGCCAGATCATCGAGGCATTTGGAAGTTGCGCACAGATCCACACCCACAAGGGACCCCTAGGACGCCGGCAGCTTTGGCGACCCTTTGAAGATCGCGTTGAGGGGCACCTTGCGCGAAGGAGCAAACACGGCCAGATGCTGAACCGGCTATGGGACTGTACTCTCGGTGGGGAGTGGCCCACCTGAGCTGTTGGATACCATCGTTGCAGGGGGCCTTCCCAGGTCAACGCGTTCGGCCGACCGCTTTGCGACACGCCCGCAAGAGTGTGCGAACTACTTCGCAGCGACGGGATATGACCCAAATTAAAGTGGACGTGCTCTAGCATTACGCGAGTGGAACAACTCATGGAGTTGCACTGGATCCTCAACGACATCGACCCGCCACCTCCGTGCCCTCGGCGCAATCGCCGGCCACTCCTTCCGTAAAGGCAAGCTCTGAAGCTCATGACCAAGATTGCGTTCTTCGAGGTCCAAATCTCCAACGAAGCTGGTGTTGACTCCACTACGCGGAACTGGCGGCGAGGCGCATAATAATTTCCCATTGAGAATTGCGCCTTGTGAAGCTGCGCCCAAGGCGATGAACCCTAGTTATTGGCGGGGCCGCTTTGAACGGTAGTCCGCACATGCTTTTCCAAATGCACCGAATAGTCTCTTGGAGTGGGGATCCTCTGCGGCATGCCACTCTGGATGCCATTGCACCGCCAATTGTAAAGCGTCAGCGTTTGCCACGCTAATAGCTTCGATCAGCCCATCAGGGGCGACCGCCTCACAAGTGAGGCCATTCCCCAGAGACGATATCCCTTGGTTGTGAAGGGAGTTGACCTTGATGACTGTGCCACATCCGAAAATACTCGCAAATTTTCCCCCAGGTTGAATGATCACGTCATGAACAGGATCGTATTGCCGGTCACGTGGTAGCGAAACATCCTCTCTGTGGCGCAGCATGTCCTTCCGGCTGGAAATGTCTTCAAAAAGCGCTCCTCCGAAAAAGACATTCATCTCTTGGAGTCCCCGGCATATCCCAAGGATCGGAAGCCCTCTCTCAAGAGCAGCAGAAAGAAAACCACTTGCCATCACGTCTCTATAGTGGTCACTTTCTCCTCTGCGATAGCCGCTTGCGGCCAAAAAAAGGCGTCGAGCATTGGATTGGGAAACGTAATCCGGGTTAACGTTCGATTCATCCCCGGTAAGGACAAACCCGTCGAGGCGATCAGCAATTTTCCGGATTCCTACTCGATCGTTAGTAGACTGTGTGGGCAGAACTACAATCTCAACATTAGCAAATGTCTCGAGCGTATCTATGTATCGCCTACGAACCCATTCCCGGTGAACCTCATCTTCGACGAGGCGGTTTGCGGTGACTCCAACCAGTGGCATTGTTCCTACAAGGCGCTCCCTGTGGCAGCAGGTCTGTTCTGCTGTTCGGCTTCATACAGCCTCGCGTTGCGCTCGATCAGTTGGGATATGACACTTGGCTGTCCTTTGGGTCCCTTACAAAATAGGCCACCCCATGTCGTTGACACTTCGCGGAACTCGGGATCTGCCATCCGAATTTCCTGCGCCTTCTTGAGCAGCCAGAACGGTATGCCAGGTGAAAGATGATGCTCGAGGTGATATTCGTCTAGATTTACGCCGAACAGCATACGCTCCAAAAGATTGCCTTTCCGGTTCCTCGTTAGGTACAAGTTCTTGTTTTCGACTTCACACATCGGTGAATGCTCGGCTATCTCGGTGAACCAGCCGATGACTTGGAATGTCGTCAGATAAGGAATGATCCAGAATAGGATAAGTTCGTCAAAAAAGCCGAAGGCTATCGATGTCCCGAGAACAGTAATCCAGAACCCTGCGAAACCCCATGTATCAACTAAAATCCCAGTCTTGTCGACGTCAGCACTTCCAGCTCCGCCGATGCTGAACCGGGATTTGAAGAGGTATTTTAAATAGGCAGATGTTGCCCCTCCGAGTAGGGGTAAAACAACAATATCCCAGATATATCTATTGGGGTGGCGTACGTCATACACTCCGGTCTCCAGGAAAAATTTGAGATCTGGATCCTTCTCCGGATCACCTAAGTGCGGGTGGTGCAGATGGACGTGTGAAATCCGGTAGGCCCAATGCCGCTGGAACAGCGGATAGGCAGCGAACAGGATACCAAGAACGTAATTCAGCGTCGCATTTCTCGCCAGTGTCTTGTGTGCAGCGTCGTGTGCTATTGTAGTCAAACCGCGCTGGTGCGCGCCAATGAACAGGACTGCAAGAGGGTAGAACCACCACGATACCTCGGATGCAAGTGCCCCAAATGCAAGGATAATAATGTAGTCTTTGGCAATATAAAGTGCTCCCGTGAAATTATCGGTGCGCAATGCCGCGAGCGATCTCTTTATGTCGGAGGGAAAGCGGACGCTTTGGAAATGGGAGGCCTTCAGAGGCCAAACGTCTTGAACGGTCATAGTTTCCTCGGGATTTTCTGGACTGAAATCAATATATGGCGGACAGAGCCTTTTCCAGGTCGCCGATAATGTCGTCTGCATGCTCAAGCCCCACGCACAGCCGGATAGTTCCGTCAGTGATGCCGGCCGCGATTCGCTTATCTCGAGGAACCGTTGTATGGGTTGTCGAGACCGGATGTGTGATGAGGGTGCGGGCGTCCCCGACATTCGAGACGTGATAGAGCAAGTCAATGTTTTCAATTAGGGTGCGGCCGTTACGTGCGTCTCCTACCTCGAACATGAGCATAGCCCCGTACCCGTAACTTCTGTCGAATAGATCGTCCGCGAGTTCTTTCTTCTGCCCCGTAAAAAACAACGGATAGGTTACTTTGGCTACCTTGGGGTGGTTCCGGAGCATTTCAGCAACTGTTTGGGCGTTTTCGCAATGTTGCCGCATCCGTAGGTGTAGTGTCTCAAGTCCTTGGAGAAGTTGAAAACTGTTGAATGGGCTGGCGCAGGCACCAACATCACGAAGCCACGTCATCCGGGCCTTTAACAGTGTCGCACTCTTCCCGAGCTCTTGGACTTCCCGCACCGCCTCGTGCCAAAGGATACCGCCGTGTGCTTCATCTGGATTTGAGAACAAAGGAAAGCTTTCCGGATGCTGTTGAAAGGGGAAGCTGCCGTAGTCAGAGATTATCCCTCCAAGAGTTGTTCCGTGCCCGCACACGTATTTGGTCGCGGAATAGATGGCCATATCTGCACCTAATTTTGCGGGTCGACAGACGAGCGGTGTAGTGGTGTTGTCCACCACTACGGGAACACCTCTCCTTCTTCCAATCTCCACCAAACTCCGGAGAGGTAGGGGGTCTAGGATTGGATTAGAGATGCACTCCCCGAATAGGCAAATTGTGCGATCATCTATCTGCCTTTCGAATGCAGCGGGGTCGGAATTCTCGGCTGTTCTGGTTTCAATCCCGAACCTTCGAAAGGTGTTATGGAGAAGATTCCAGGAGTTTCCGTAGAGGAAGGGCGACGCCACAATGTTGTCACCTGGCCTGCCACTACAGAGATTGGCCAAGGCGATGAAAGTCGCGGCTTGCCCGGATGCGACGGCCAGGCTGTCTGTCGCATTGTCAACAGCTGCGAAGCGCCTCTCAAGCGCTCTGGTCGTGGGATTGATGATGCGGGTATAAGTGTAGCCGTCCTCTTTGACATTGTAGACATTCGCGATCTTGGAAAGGTCACCCTCCAATTCATAGGCCGTATTCTGATAGATTGGTACGCAAACAGCTTTCGTAGAGGGGTCATTTCTGAACCCGGCATGAAGGGCGGCTGTGGCTGGGTGCGCCCAATGCTCCGACTTGTCGAATTTCTTAGACATTTCAATGTTCCTGAATTGGCTTGCGGCAGACTATGCAGCTAAAATTGAATGTGAAATGTCGAAATACTCGGCCGTAACACCGATGAGCTTGTCGATCCAGGCGTCCTCTATTTGACCTATGCATCCAATACGAAACGTGCCGGTCTGATCGTGGAGCTTCGCGTAGATATAGACGTCATTCGCTGCGAGATGATCGTAGTAGCTCTCAAAAGCGGGTTTGTCGGGAACGAATTCTGCCGACCGGAACGCTAAACAGATGGGCGACTGGCAATCTTGTGGGACAACGGTTTCGAAACCGAGCGCAGTCATGCCGCTCAATATCTTGTCACGGATTCTGCAGTACCGCCTGTTCCTTGAGACAAGACCCTCTTCGAGAAGCTCTTCGAGCGCTTTATTGAAAGCCTGAACAACATGGGTCGGAGGAGTTGTGCGCCATTCCCCGTATTGTTCAAAGTTCTGCCACTGATCCAATATGTCGAGGCAATAGGAGCTGGCGTGAGATACGCCTCCGACAAGCAAGCGATTGGATATTAGGGCGAAAGCGACTCCCGCCGGAGCTTCAATGCATTTGTTGCCTGAGGAAACAAGGACGTCGATGCCATCAACTTCGACGTCGATAGGGAGCCCTCCGAAAGAACTCATTGCGTCAACAATCGTTACGAGGCCGTGGCGACGCCCCGTCTCCACGAGACTGCGCACGGGATTGACAATGCCCGTTGTCGTCTCACAGTGGACGAAACAGATATGAGTAAAACCCTCGTCCAGGTTTGCCATGCGCTCTATTGTGGCCACGTCTATCGGTAGCGTTGCGGGAAACCGAAGCGCTTCGAAGTTGATGCCGCTCTTCGCAAGAATTTTCGCGATGCGCTCCCCATAAATTCCGTTGATACAAACGAGGACTTTGTCTCGCTTGCCGGTAAATGTGACAAGGGCTGCTTCCATCGCGAAGGTGCCGCTTCCTTGAATCGGGACGGTAGAATGTGATGCCTGCCCGCCAGAGACGAGCAACAAACGGTCTCGCAGTTGTTGTGTAACTTGCTTGAAAGCCGAATCTCTTGAGGCCAAATCCAGTCTCATGGAATCCCTTACGGTAGAGGACAGACTCAAGGGGCCGGGGGTGAAAAGGTATCTCTCTTGCATCGTCAAAATCCTCCCTTTGGGACATGATGCGCTTCGCCTAAATCTGCCTTGGAACTCTCCATGTGGGCAGGGTGCTAATCGCAGGCCCCCCTGCCCTTACGGCAGCGGCGTTGCATTGCACAACTAGGTTATGCATGAGACACTACAGAGGCTATGATAATAGTGTCACGTGACACTAAATAGGGAGATGGCATGCTTCTCAAATCCCCGTGGAACCCGTATCTCGTAGCCATGGACGCCCCACCATCAGAACGGCTGGTGAATGCCTTGGCACATGACATCATTGAAGGCAGGCTCGAAGGAAATGACCGTCTACCGCCGCATCGGGATGTTGCTTACCAGCTGAGCATCGGGGTGGGTACGGTGACAAAAGCGTATGCCGTGCTTGAGCGTCGAGGGCTAATACGGAGTGAAAAAGGGCGGGGCACCTTTGTGGCTGCCCTACCGGCAACGAGCGAACCCGTCATCGATCTGAGTGTTAACACGCCGCCGCGTCTCCTCAGTGAACGCATGCTCTCGAAGACATTGACCAGTATCGCACGGAACATCAACTCTGATCTGTTTACTCAATATCCGCCTGACGGAGGCCACGCCGAGCACCGCAGACAGATGGTTCAGTGGCTTGCGGGGCTCGGTATGTTGGCGAAGGTAGACCAACTCCTCCTGTGCAACGGAGCCCAGCAGGCTTTGACCGTTGCGTTCTCCGTGACAAGCGAGGCAAATGGGATCATCCTCACCGAAGCGCAGACGTACCCCGGCGCAATCTCATTTGCCCGACACAACGGTCATTGTCTTAGAGGCGTGAAAATTGATCGTGAAGGAATGCGGCCCGATGCGCTCGATCGAGTATTGCGGCGAGCAGGAGGCGAAAATAAGAGGGCCGTTGTTTATGTAACGCCTACCCTGCAGAATCCTACGACGGTGACCATGGGAGAAAGTCGCCGAAGAGATATTGTGAGCGTGTGCCGGAAGCACGATGTAATGATCATCGAAGACGATGTATATTCCCTCGGATCGACCGGTCTTTCGCCCTTAGCAATGCTGGCGCCTGAGCGAACTTTCTACGTCAACAGCCTATCAAAGACGGTTAGTCCGGGTTTGCGCATAGGCTCCTTGGTTGCTCCGGCTTGTTTTGTCGGCCAAGCCGAAGTGGTGCTGTCGGCTACATCATCGATGGTGTCACCATTTTCTTGCGCCGTGATGGCCGAATGGCTCGTAAACGGTACAGCTGAATCCGTCCGCAGATCGATTGGAGCCGAATCTTCAAGAAGATTGGAGTTGGCCAAATCCCAGCTCGGAGACGCAGCAATATTCCCAGAGTACGAGGGTTTCCATATCTGGCTCCCGATGGAGCTTGGAACTGCAGACAGTTTCGTGACTGCAAGCCAGGCCGTCGGCATTCTCGTGACGCCGCCATCAGCCACTGCCGTTGCGCCGGATGGTGGTGACGGTGGCATCAGGCTATGCGTTGGAGGACCAGAACTTTCTGACCTCAAAGCAGCTCTCGAGAAACTCTCATTAATTCTCATGAACTGCGGCCGGCGGCAGCAGCCGCATAGATCTTATGTGTAACAGGGAGCCGGGCTAGGAGATGTTCGGATAGGGTACCGATGCAGGACAATACGTGGATCGTTTTAACAACCTTGGGCTTGTATGCTGGGATAATAATCAGCCCGGGTCCGAATTTCGCACTAGTTTCCCGGCTGTCGATTTCAGGTGCTCTTCCGTCAGCTTTTGGGGCGACTCTCGGCCTTTCCCTTGCCGCGACCTTCTACGCGGTCCTGTCGATGACGGGACTCGCCGTCCTGATCGTGCGTGTGGATTGGCTTGCCACCGCCATCCAAGTTCTAGGGGGAGCCTATCTTGTCTATCTGGGCGTAAGTAACTTGTTTGCCTCCTCCTCGCGGGGCGACAGCTCAAAACTTTCGGGCGGCACGTTCTCGTCGGGTCTGCGCATGGGCACGCTGGTGGAATTGACCAACCCGAAGGGCATTGCGTTCTTCCTTGGGCTTTATGCCGTTTCAATACCCCCAGACGCAGCTATCTCCGTAAAACTCACGGTACTGACCGGTGGATTCATTCTTGAAATGCTGTGGTACAGTTTTGTCACCATGCTTATGTCTAGCCCACCCGCCCAGGCGGTCTACAGAACATCCGGGGCATGGATCGACCGTTTCGTAGGCACGCTGTTGATCGGCTTCGGCATCAAATTGCTCTCCGAGCGGCTATGAAGAGTGACAAGGCGCTGTTTGAACTGATGGGATGCCCTTTGGCGGGTCTCGGTATGATGATTACTCTTGCGGTGGGGCTTACGGGGGGTGTAGATGGCACAGGTACATCGTCGGCAGGCGACCATCTGGAGTGTATATCCGGAGCTCTTGGGTGCTCACCATAAGCTCGTCGTGGAATCGGTGCTTGTCACCGGCTTTCCGCGAAACATGCGCCAACCCTGACCGCAATCGACTTGTGGCCAAGTCCTTGTTCGAAACGATATCTCAATATCTCGATCTCGCGGACACGCCGCATCTCCAGTCTCTCCGCAGGCATCCCGTTCCTTCCTCGTCACTGTCGAAGGAAGAAACTTCACACCAGCAGAACACACACGCCAGACGCCGTCCGAAGGGGGCGGCATCATCTTGGAAGCAGGGGGCGACTATTTCTCGGAATTGGGGGGCGAGATCATTTCGGAATCAGGGGGCGGATTTCCTCGGAATTTGCAGTTTGGAACGTGGTGCAGGAAAATGCTGTCAAGGGTGGCCTGCGCGGGCTCGGCCATGACGATCTCGGCAGACCGCGCCGCGTCAAATCCCGCGCCGTCAACGGCATCGATCAGGATATCAAGCTCAACGAAGCGCTATGGCTGCTCGGCGAGCGGATGGCCGCTTTGAACTCGTGAGCGGGGTTGCAGAAGCGCCGCTGCGAAAGGCGGCGCATCTCCGCATCCATCAAGACGATGACCATGCGCCGTTCACGCCGGGAGCCTGTCTATGGCCGCATCGAGCGGCACGCGACAGGTGTGATGGGTGCCCCTGGCGCCCCTCCCCTCGAAACTTTCCGCCGGCCCGTGAAGAACGGAGCGCAAGCCCCGGGGGCAGTCGATCCCTCGTAACCGGCCGATTGTTACCGCGGAGATTTCGCCTTGACGCGAGCGATGACTTCTTCGTCGTCGACGAAGCAGTCGAGGAAGTCGTTCCAGGCTTCAGGCGAACGGCGCGCATCGGCAAGCATTTGCCTCAGCTCATCGATGCCATCGTCGGTCAGTGCGGTGATTGTCTCATCGTCACCGTGTACGACGCTGATGATACTTCCATAGGTCAAATTGTCGGAATTGCTGACGATCGCCTCCAGGAGTTCCCGGTCTTCGCCGAGCATTTCGGCGACATGGTTGATGGTGAAGGCATGGGTGATGGTGGCCATCAGGCGGCCTCGGCGCAGATGATTGCCACAGGTGCCCAGTTCCACGGCAGCAGTTCGTCGAGCCTATTGATCTTGTGATCGTGAATGCGGTCGAGCACGTCGGCCAGATAGGCCTGCGGATCGATGCCGTTCATCTTGGCCGTCTCGATTATCGTCATGGCACGTGCCAATGTCTCCGCGCCGGTGTCAGCGTCAGCGAAGAGCCAACTCTTCCTGCCGGTGGCAATCTACCGAACATTCTGCCCATATCGGGGAAGAAGTCGAGATCCATTACCGCTGGCACGCGCTGTATGGTCGGTTTGTCCGCCGTTATTACGGGGAGCAACGCCGCGGATCCGACCTCGTCGTTGTTGAGCACGAACCTGGAGTGACGACGGCCGTGGAGCGGTGGATGTTCGACCGCGCGATCTGTGCCGCAATGAAGTTGGGAGAGCCGCAGGTATCGTTACGAGCGCTGATGGACCTTGACCGGGTACTCAAGGATCATGGACTCAGGCAAGTCTTTTCGGATGACGCAACTGTTATCGAGGAGGCATGTGATGAAAGCGCGACAGCACCACGCCATCGTAAAACAACCCTGCCAGCTCAGCATGACGTTGGAAACGCCCGAGCTGACGCGGATGAGCGCCGTGGAACGACAAGCAATGATTTTGCGCCTTGCGCAATTGATCCTGCAGGCGGGCGGGACGACGATCACGGAGGACAGCGATGACGCACGTTGATCTTCCCGCATCGCTTTTGAAGCGTAAGGCCGTGGTTTATGTCCGTCAGTCCACACCTGCGCAGGTGCAACTCAATCGCGAGAGCCAAAGACGCCAGTACGAACTTGTCGAGGAAGCGCGACGGCGTGGATTTCGAGATGTCGAGGTCATCGATGACGATCTTGGCCGCTCGGCAAGCGGAACAGTTGCGCGACCGGGGTTCGACAAGCTGGTGGCCTGGCTGTGTGCTGGTGACGTCGGCGCCATCCTTTGTCTCGACGCTTCCCGTCTCGCGCGAACGGCCGCGACTGGCATCACCTGTTGGAACTGTGTGGCTTGGTTGAAGCGCGGGTGATCGATCTCGACGGTGTTTACAATCCTTGCCGTCCGAACGACAGGCTGTTGTTGGGCATGAAGGGAAGCATCAGCGAATTCGAGTTAAATATTCTACGAACGCGCATGTACGAAGCCGTCCGGTCCAAAGCACGACGAGGAGAACTGCGCATCGGCGTGCCGATTGGCTATATCTGGCATCGCGAGATCGGTCTTGGGCTGGATCCTGACGCTCGCGTCCAGGAAGCAGTGCGGCAGATATTCAGCCGTTTTCGCCAACTGGGAAGCGCTCGTCAGACCCATCTGGCGCTGCATCGTGAAGGAATGCATTTTCCCCGCCCTTCGGATGGCAGGAAACTGACGGCGCTCGATTGGACGCCAATCCGCTATCGCAATGTGATCTCGGTACTGAAGAACCCGTTTTATGCTGGAGCTTACGCCTATGGCAAAAGCAAGAGCCGAACCGCAGTCGTCGATGGCCGCGCTCACAAGACGTACGGCCACATCCGGCCACTCGACGAATATGATGTTCTTTTGAAGGATGACCATGAAGGTTATATCGACTGGGGAATATACGAACGCAATCAGAAGCAACTTGCCATCAATGCATACGGTCAGCGCGATGGAGCCAAGTCAGGGCGAGGCGGCCGCTCCCTGTTGATCGGATTGATGACCTGCGGCCAATGCGGGCATCGGTTGAGGGTAGCCTATCGAGGGCGTTACCCTTATCCTGTCTACCAATGCATCGGCCGGACGGCGCACGGATTACCACGGTGTATGTGTTTTGGCGGCCAGCGAGTCGGCGATTGCGCGTGAGTTGATGAGGGTCGTTCAACCGATTGCAATTCAGGCAGCGCTTGTTGCAGAGCGGACCCACATGGAAACTCAACGTGAACAACAGCGCATTCTCGAACTCGAGTTGCAACAAGCTCGTTACGAAGCATCGCTCGCCGAGCGACGCTATGCGGCGTGCGATCCGGATAATCGCCTGATTGCCGCCCAGCTCGAGAAGAACTGGGAGACATCACTACGCCGCGTCAGCGAGTACGAAGCTCGACTGGACGATATCAAGACGGACAACTCGGCGACACCCACGCCCGATTTTACCGGCCTTGCCGAAGATCTCGATGCAGCCTGGTCATCGTCCAGCGTGACGATGCGAACGCGCCAGCAGTTGGTGCGCGCGCTTATAAACGACATTACCGTCAACATTGATGAGGCTGACTGCGAGATCGTGCTGACGATCCATTGGAAGGGCGGTCGACATTCCACCCTCCGCTTGCGCAAACCACAATCCGGTGAACATGAATGTGTCACGTCCGATGATGCCTTGGCCATCATCGAGAGTATGGCAAGCCGCTGGTCTGATGAGCACATCGCAGCGACCTTAAATCGGATGGGATTGCCGACTGCCCAAGGCAAGAGCTGGACGGCAAAGCGCGTCGGCTCGATCCGGCGCGTGCGTGGAGTTCATGCCTATAAATCAGCGGAGAAAGACGGAGAATGGCTGACGCTGACCGAAGCTGCCAAGGCCAGCAACGTCACCGCTCATCGCATTCGCAGCCTGCGTCCGAATGATCAACCAGGATGTTATCGACCTTTTTGAACGGGTGCCGGACGGAACCCCGATTCTCGTGACCGACCTGTCGAACGACAAACCAGACCGCTCGTAGACTGGTGCAGTATTATCCGATGCGAACGACTGTTTCGGAGATGAACTCGAAGCTGGGAATTGCAAGGTTCTCAGGTGCGGGTCCCTTGCGGACGCGACCCGCGGTGTCGTAGTGCGACCCGTGACAGGGGCAGAACCAGCCGCCGAAGTCACCCGCCTGTCCAAGCGGCACGCAGCCCAGGTGCGTGCAGACTCCGATCATGACAATCCAGTTCTCCCTCCCCTCCCCGGCAGAGCGGGCAAGATCGGTTGCGGGCTGGTCATCGACAAGGTTGGCGTTGCGCGCCAGCGGATCCTTAAGATCAGCAAGTGCAGCCGCCCAGGCCGTCTCGATCTCTTGCTGGGTGCGGTTGCGAATGAAGACTGGCCGACCTCTCCACTTGACCGTCAGTGACGTACCTTCGACGAGAGACGATACGTCAACCTCGATGGAGGCCATCGCAAGCGTCGAGGCGTCAGGACGCATCTGATCGATGAATGGCCAGGAGGCAGCCCCGACACCCACGACGCCGGCCATGGCTGTCACCAAGTAGAGAAAATCACGTTTGCTTGGCTCGACTGTTTCGTCTTTCGCCACAGGATAGTGCCTTCCTACCCCGGTTGGCTCAGCTTGCCCGCCAAAAAAACGTGGATGCCGTGCCCGTACCAAAGCGTGATGACCAGTACAATAGTTCCTGGAAGAGACGCTTTTGCTACCGAGGCATTATACGTCTAGGTGCAAGGCAATGGAAATGAGAAGGATTGGAATCGGAGTCTTGGCCTGAACCTGATCTGAGCATCCGGCCGCGATTTTGCCATGCGAACGTCGAACCCGGCTGAAGTGGTCAGTGCGACCTGAAACAGCAGGTTAGCCCTGCAGAGCCGCTGTCCGGTCCCTGTGGCACTGTAATTCGGCTCACCCCTATGTACCGGACCGAAGCTGTCGCCTCAAATTGATCTCGTTTTCCAGCCGCGCCGGCACGCCCGGCATAAGCGGCCGCAGCGCACCTCAGGAGAGGGGAGCAGCCGAAGGCTACCCGCGCCCGCCAGGTAGCGCCGCAGGGTTTGCACCGGAGGCTTGTGGGAAACGCCGGCACCAGAGGGCGGAGTTTTACATGGAACCGCTTGCCGGGGGCAGTCGGTCCCGGTTTCCGCCTTCGGGCGGCGCTTCTCTAATCGGCGGGTCGAGGTCAAGCGCTTTTCGAGCTTTCCACTTGGTGCGGCGTTCGACGTTTCTTCGCGGCCCGTGCTTCTCTCCGGGATCGGCAATCAGCCCTCCCACCATGGGGTTCAGTAGATGAAGTGGTCCAATCTATGCTGCAACCTGACGACATATCATCGGTATAGCGCCGCGCACGAACTCACATCACCATCGTCCGCGAAGGACGTCTTCCGCCGCGAGGCGGAACTTTGAATATGCTTTCCCTGATTTCGTGAGACCCAACTTTCTTACACGGCCATGGGGCCGGCCGCTTCCCGCGTCCACCGGAATTCTGTGCCGTCTACCCACATTCGATGCATCACCACCGCAAGTCTGCGCGCCAATGCAACGTTGGCTTTCTTTCTGCCATGCCGCCTGGCAATGTTCATTGCCCATGCTTTTAGCCAGCACCATTTCACCAAACGTGTCAGCATCGTCTGCGCCGCCTCATATAAAAGCGATCGCATCATCGCGTCTCCGCATAGGGAGATATGGCCGATCCTTTTGCTTTCGCCGGACTGGTTGAGCACCGGCGTGAGGCCTAGAGCGGCTCCCACCGACCGCGAATTGTGGAACCGGCTGGGAATGTCGATCGTCGCGACATAGGCTAACGAGACAACTGGCCCAACCCCGGGCACTGTCATCAGGCGCTTGCAAACTAGATCACGCTTCGCCTCCTGGACAACCTTCTTGTCCAGTTTGGCGAATTCCTCGCGCAGTTTGCGCCGTCCAGCGAGCAAAGGCTCCATGATCTCCAGCAGATCGGCGTCCGCCTCAACGAGCTCGCGTACCTTCTCCTCGAACGTCCCTACGGACACCACGCCGACCTTAAGCCCGAAGTTGCGCAGGAGCCCACGCATATCGTTCTCGAGCGCGATCGCCTTTTCCTGCAGCAGCGAGCGAGCCGTCAGCAGGGCACGACGCTTCTGGCTTGTGAGCGTCTTCACGTGCACATTCTTGAAAAGACCGACCCGCATCATGTGCGCAATGCCGCGAGCGTCGTTGCGGTCACTTTTGTTCGTTTGCGAAGCTTTTAGGAAGCCCTTCGTATGACGCGTCTCGATGCAGAATACGGGGAGGCCGGCCTTCGCCAGTCCGTCGAAAAGCCATTGGGACATTGGTCCCGCCTCCAGGCCAATACGCTCCAAGCTGAGTGCGGGATTGCTCAGGATAGTGACTAAATCTTCCGGGTGAGACACCACCTTTTTCTCTTGGCAGGTCCTTCCGCTTGCATCGACAATACAGACGCTCGTTTCTTTGACAGAGACGTCGAGGCCGGCGTAATGTTGCATGGCTGCGCTTCCTCTTTCTGATGCTTGTGGCTGTTACGAACAGACCACGTTTTATCATCAGCTCGGAGCGCAGCACCTTCCTTCCGGTCGGCGAAGATGGGGCACGAAGCCGATTACCCCATCTATGCTAAACCTCCTGCGGCTGCCCTTTTAACCGGTCAAGCGGTGCGCGAACTGGCTTCGGCTGCGCCTACGTCTTGTATGCGCATTTGTTTGCTTCAGTGGGGAAAGGGCGCGCTGCCCCCTCTCCCCTGCAAGGGGAAAATCGGTCTCCCCGTCCTTCCTCCGCTCGCCTTTAGCTCGCTCCGTGCAGGATCGACGCGGACCCGCTCGAGGCGGATTTGCGTCGCCCCTTCGGGCGGGTGATCCCCCTCCGATTTGTCCCCTTGCCCCCCTCTCCCCCGCTGCTCCGCGCGAGCTCGGGGAGCAGGAGCGGGGCTCCTGCCCCTTCGGGCATGAGGCCGCTTCGCGGGAATAGGGAAAAGGGAACCATCATGACTGACATCATCACCGTTGCATTGAGCAAGCTGGACGCCGATCCGATGAACGTGCGCAAGACCTACAGCGCCGAGGGCATCGAGGCGCTGGCGGCAAACATTCGAGCCGACGGCTACCGGCTTCTGCAGAACGTCGTTGTTCGCAAGGGCGACAAGAAGGGCCGCTATTTCGTCGTCGCTGGCGGCCGCCGATTGGTTGCGCTCAAGCTGTTGGCGGAGGCGGGCGAGATCGCCAAGGATTACCCCGTCGAGTGCAAGGAACGCGAAGGGGAGATCGCCACGGAAATCAGCCTCGCAGAGAACGTCATGCGCGAGGAAATGCACCCGGTTGACCAGTACGAGGCATTTGACGCATTAGCCAAGCAGGGAAAGGACATTGCCGATATTGCCGCGCGGTTCGGCACGACCGAAACCATTGTCCGTAAGCGGCTGGCTCTCGCCCGCGTTTCGCCGATCCTTTTGCAGCAGTTCCGCGACGACGACATGAGCTTCGCGCAGCTATCGGCCTTCACGGTCAGCGATGATCACGAAAGGCAGATGACCGTTTGGAACTCGCTTCCTTCTTGGAACCGCGACCCTCATTCGATCCGGCGAGCGCTGACCGAGGAAATGATTCCCGCGACCGATAAGCGTGTGCAGTTCATCGGCGGACTGGAGGCTTACAAGGAAGCCGGTGGACAGGTTCAGCGCGAGCTTTTTGACGAGCGAAACGCCGGTTACGCGATGGACGTTGCCTTGGTCGGAAAACTCGTGGCGGAAAAGCTCGAGACGGCCGCCGCGGCCGTTCGTGCCGAAGGCTGGAAATGGGTCGAGTGCTCCGCCACGGCCCCCGCTGGTTATCATGCGATGAAGCGCCACTATCCCGAGGCTCTTCCTCTTTCCGAGCAAGATCAGGCTGCGCTCGATGCCGCACAGGCGGAATATGACGAGCTTGCCGAGTTGACCGAAAGCGGCATGGCCGACGACGAGGCAGAGGCGAAGCTGTCTGACGTCGAAAAGCGGATCGACACTCTCAATGCCCGATCGGAAGCCTATAGCCCGGAGGCGTTGGAACAGGCGGGAACCTTCGTCTTCCTCGACTATTACGGACGGCTTGCCATCGAGCGCGGTTTTGTGAAGCCGGAGGCAGTCGGCGAGGACGAGGAACGCGAAGGCTTGCCGAGCGCCAGCAGCGCGGCAAAGCCCAAAGTACCAACGATAAGCCATTCCGCCGCGCTGATCGAGGACCTGACGGCCCACAAGACCGCCGCCTTGCGGATCGAACTGGCGAATAATCCGGACGTGGCGCTTGTTGTCGTCGTTCATGCGATGCTGCTGCGCGTGGCCTATCCGTACAATTCGGAGCAGAGCGCCCTACAGTTGTCGCTCACGCACGAACGGTTGGAGCCGTCGATGAAGAACGCGGAAAGCTGCAAGGGTCTTTCCGCCTTCAACGATCTTGCGGAGAACTACAGCCATCACCTGCCGGGAAACCCTGCCGATCTGTTCGACTGGCTGTTAGAGCAGCCGCAAGACATGGTGCTGTCGCTTCTGGCCTTCGCCGCGGCCCACTCGGTCAATGCGGTGGAGAAGAAGTTTACGGACCGCAAGAAGGGCATCGAGCAGGCGAATCAGCTTGGCCGAGCGCTCAAAGTGCACATGCCGGATTGGTTCGAAACGACCGGCGACAGCTATTTCAAGCACGTCAACCGCACGACCATCGAACTTTCGGTGGCCGAGGCGAGAGGCAGTGACGCGGAATTGTCGGTGAGAGCCGCCGCCAAAAAGTCCGAAGCCGTCATGATCGCAGATCGCCTTGTTGCCGGAACCGGCTGGATACCGGCCCCGGTTCGTGTAGCCCCCGCCGAGGCGGAACGGGAGCTTCAAGCCGAGAGCATCGCCAAAGACGAACAGGTCCCCCAAGCGGCTGAGTAACATCAGTCGCGGGCCGGTCACGTTCCTCCCGCGTGATCGGCCCTTCCCGCTGCACGACGCCGCTGATTGTGGGCCAGGATCGACCTGGCCCACAATCATATTGAGGGGAGGCCCGATTCCCCCTCCCCTCAAACTCCCCTTCCCCCCAGATTTCCTACGTTCCAGGAACTCTTTTGCATCAAAATGCTTCAGCCTTGCGGCCCAAAGCCGGCGTTCTAAAATCAGCAAAAATGCCGCAAGCTGCCAAGAAATAAGGGCATTCTCGGCCTAACACGCGCCCTTACGGGCCTTTGCGTGTAGCACGTTGTTGCACCTTTTTGATTTATGAGGTTATTTTTCAGATGGCGGAATCAGTCGTGATTCCGGCGCTCACGCATTCTGATCAATTTTCACGGAGATGACAGGCCCGACCAGAAAAGAAAAACCGCTCCCGAACAAGTCCGGAAGCGGGGTCCTATGAGTCAATAAATTAGCCAAATCCTTTCTCGCAGACCCTCCCTTCCCTGTCAATTGCAAAAGCACCTTTTCGGTGAACGGCGAAGCTTTGCCTGGTCCCTAGACGGAGACGAGGAATGGGGAATACCCAAACGGATCAGCGGCCGATCGGCCGCAGGATAACGCCGCAGCGTGCACACTACCGGCGTCTGGCAGAGTCGGCGGATATCGGAACCGTGACGCGTGCTCAATTGGCCGTGCTTGCGCAAAGCCTGACATGCACAGGGTTGATCAATGGGACCGAAAGTCACCTGTTGGTGGCGCTGATCAACACAGCCCCCGCCGAATCGTTCGACAAGTCCGGCCGTCCGATCATCTTCAAATCGAACCAGCAACTGGCCTTTGAGATCGGCCGCTCTGTCGGGCGCGTCAGCCGAATGCTGTCGCGCCTGTTCGACGCGGGTTTGATCACGATGCAGGACAGCGGCAACTACAAGCGCTATCCGATCCGCAACGTCGATGGCGAGATCACGGATGGTTGCGGGATCGACCTTCGGATCCTGATCGTCCGATATGCCGAGCTCGACGAACTCGTGAGGCAGGTCCGCGCCAAAAAGAAAGCAGCCGATGCGGCCTTGCGGCGCTATCGTGGGGCGCTTCGAAATGCCCGCTATGCCCTTTCGACAGCAGCAGAGCTTTCCGCGCAGGTGTTGGATCGCATTGCATCCCGCATCGAGCGCGTAAGCGATTTTGTTGGAGCTGCCGGCAAGGCCTCGAGTGGGATGCTGCGGCGCGCGACCGCCATTTTGGAGTGGCTTGTGGAGCGGCTGATGCGCCTCCCCCGCCGATCTGCAGAAGTGCCAGGAACCAAGAATATGACATGCCCGCATGTCGAAAACGGCATGCACATACAGATTACAACCCCACATCCCTTTGACGATAGTAGTGAGGAACGGCGTTCGGCTAACGCCGAACAACCTAATTCGCTTAAGGCTGGCTCCGCCAGCAAATGGGCTTTTGAAGAAAGCCTGGGGCGACGCCGGAGCGAAATCAACCAGCCACGGCGCTTGCCGCAGGCAATGGTGGCATTGCAAGACGTGGTTAGGGCGGTGCCAGCGCTGAAGACCTATGGGTTTGCCCCCACCAGTTGGGCCGACCTGGCGCGGGCCGTGCCGCTGATGTGCCGGTTTGCCGGTATCTCCGAGGATGCCCGCGCCCGCGCCGTCGAGCAGATGGGCGAGCAGCAAGCCGCCGTCGCCGTCGCCGTGACACTTGAGAAATACGACCGGCAGGAAGTCAGCTCGCCGGGAGGCTATTTGCGGGCTATGACGGACCGCGCCGCCGCGGGCGAATTGTATCTCGCCCGCTCTGTCTTCGGGCTCGCCGCCCGAAATTCCATGGAGGTCAGACATTGAGACGTAACGCTTTGCCGGCGCTATTCGCCGCCCTCGTCATCGTTCACGGTTCGGCAGAGGCCGCGGATTATTCCGGCCGTGCCCGCGTGATCGATGGCGACACCATCGGCATAAGGAATCAGCGAATCAGGATAGCGGCGATCGATGCTTGCGAGCGCGACCAGACCGGATTGAAAAACGGGAAGTTATGGCGCTGTGGCGTCGCAGCTCGCAGCTATCTTGGGAAAATGATCGACGGCCAGCACGTTCGCTGCGACATCATCGATCAGGATCAGTATCGCCGCCTGGTGGGCCAGTGCTTCATTGGAGACGTCGATATCGGGCTTGCGATGGTGAAGGCAGGACTGGCGGAGGCAATGCTACGGTACCTGCCGGCGACACACTCGATCAGCGAGGTCGAGTACGGCCAGGCCGAGAACCGCGCCCGAGATAGCGGCTTTGGCATGTGGTCCGCGGAGATCGAAAGCCCGCACGAATACCGCCGTTCGAAATCTTCCCGGATTCCGTGACCGGAGATAGCCAATACGGAGCAGTGGCGCCGACGGCGCGCGAAGCATTTTGCTGCAGTGTCGCCGTCGGAATCGCCGGAAATCCCGTTGATCAGGTCGCTTAATTGCAGCATATTGGCGCAAATTGTGCGGTTGGTATGTCGCTGACAAACGGGGAAACGTTGCCAAAACGGTTCAAGCCATACTCCTCCAGGGCGGTTGCTTGTGACGCTCGTTCGCACGTCGACGCGGTTTACGCAAAGCGGACGCCACAAAAATTTCCCCGCCTTCGGCTTCCTCGCGAAGCAAATTTTTGCGTCCTCTCGCCTCCTCCGCTCACGCTCCGGCCTACCGTGCGCACCGCTTTCCGCCGTGCCTTTGGAACGATCATCGCAACCACCAAAGAGGAGTGAAAAACATGAACATCACCAACTACATCCAGTTCGACGGCGACAACCTCGACACCGCAAAGGGCGCCGGCCTCATCTCCACCATCGACCGCGACATGGACATCAAGGTCGTGCCGTTCGCGTCCGACAATGAAAAGGCCCCGACGCACCGCGTCTACGCCAAGTCACCGCGCGGCCATGACATCGAGGTCGGCGGCATCTGGAAGAAAGACAACCAGGACGGCAAGCCGTACTACACCCTCTCGATCCGCAAGCTTCGCTACAACGCCAATCTCGGCCGGTTCCCCGGCCAGGACGATGCCTCCCTGCAGGCGATCATCGAATGGGAACCCCGCGATTAATCCGCTCACAGCGCCCGGCCAGCAGCCGGGCGCCTACCTTCGAAAGGCCGGAAAATCCCGCAAATTGCTGGATTTTCAGCACTTTTCCTGCTAGGGTGGCCCGTAACTGGAGATTGCCGATGAACGTTCATTCCCGCCGTCCGGATCGTTCCCCGGAAGCCATTGAGAAGCGGCGCAAGGCCGCCGAGCAGGCACGCGCTGCCAATATCCGGCAGGGCTATGTTCACGATCCTGCCCTCGAGGAGGCGATCGTGCGGTATGTCGCCGGCGACATCACCCGCGAGGAATACCGGCAGCTCATGATTGAGGCGCCTGTCAAGATAACCTCCCGATCAACCTTCAAGAGCAGAAGGCCGCCTGCTTAGAGCTGACAGCCTTTTGTTGAGCTTCGCCATGGCTGATGAGCGCCCAAAGGTTCCTACACCTATCCTAATACGTCAGACGATCCGGACCGGACGAACGTTCTGAAAAACAGATGGAGCATTGAAACCCATTCCTAGCTGCGCGTGAATGAGTATCGAGCGACCGCCGTGCGGTTAGCGGAAATTGCTGAAGGCGATGGCCCGAAAGGCAATTTCGACAAAGCTCACCTGAAAGGCGCTTCACGGTTCACGAATGGGCCGGTCACTGGGCACCTGTGGCAATCATCTGCGCCGAGGCCGCCTGAGGGCCACCATCACCCATGTCTTCACCATCAACCATGTCGCCGAAATGCTCGGCAAAGACCGGGAACTCCTCGAGGCGATCGTCAGCAATTCTGACAATTTGACCTATGGAAGTATCATCGTGAGCGCCCGGCGAGCGCACTTTTGCTCGAGGCGCAGGTGTTTAGCTTAGCTAGCGGTTGCGCTTTGCTTCGTCCGCCATAATGCGCTCGATCATTTCGGGATCGCATCGTTCGTCAATGAGAAACTGGCGGATCCCGCCGTCCCACGTCCGTATGTCCGCGAGAAGCTCCTGGAGGCCCTCTACGCCATCGCCAGTCAAGCCTCTTGTACCGTATTCGCTGCCGTGACGGACGTCGACCGTCTCGCCCTCGGCGATATTGTCCGAGTTGCTGGTGACTTCCTCGAGCAGTTCGAGGTTCTCGCCGATGATGCCAGCGATCTCTTTAAGCGTGTAGATAATCTTCGAGCGGGCCATCAGTCAGCCTCGTGCAGGTCTTTTGCCGGCGCCCACTGCCATGGCAGCAGTTCTTCAAGGCGATCCGTGCGATGATCTTGGATCCGGGTTAGGACGTCTGTCAGATAGACCTCCGGATTTGAGGCCATGTTGTTTGGCCGTCTCGATGATCGTCAGGATATCCGCGATGCGCTCGCCGCCCTTGTCGGAGCCGGCGAAGAGCCAGTTCTTTCTGCCAATTCCCATCCCCCGTTCATTCTGCCCATGTCGGCGATGAAGTCGAGGTTCATTATCGCTGGCATCCATATTTTGGCCAAAAGGTTATCGTTCGCCGCGTCGACGAACGAGCGACAGGTCAGTTTCTGCATGTTTTAGGGCCGACAGGTGTCGTGGTTTCGATTGCCGGATGGATGGTTGATCCTGTGGTGTGCGCCGGCATGACGATGGGTCTGGCACGCGTGGATCTTGCGGCGCTGATCGAACTTAACGGGCTGGTCACAGGCGGCGACAAGCCTGCACTCTTCCGAGGTGGACGTAGAATCGCTCAGGAGGAAGATGATGAGATCCCGCAATACGCTGGTGCCGGCGACGGGCCGACAGCTCGACCTGATATTCAAGACGCGAACACTCGACGGACTGAGCGACAAAGAGCGCAAGCAGGCGACATCAACACTGGCTTGCCTGCTGATGCAGGCTGCCGGTCTGGTCGTCGAGGAGCTCAACGATGACCAGCACTGACTTAATTCCGGCAGCGCTACTCGCGCGCAAGGCAGTCGTTTATGTGCGGCAATCCACTCAGTCGCAGGTCATGACCAATCTGGAAAGCCAGCGACGGCAGTATGATCTTGTTGACATCGCGCGACAACGCGGCTTCGGCGACATTGAGGTCATCGACGACGACCTCGGACGGTCTGCCAGCGGAACGGTTGCACGCCCCGGCTTTGATCGTCTCGCCGCCTTGTTGTGCGCCGGCAAAGTTGGTGCCGTTTTGTGTTTCGATGCCTCACGGCTCGCACGCAACGGCCGCGACTGGTACCATCTGCTCGAACTATGCGGTCTCGTGCCCGCGTCATAGACCATGACGGTGTCTACAATCCGGCCCAACGATCGTCTGCTACTGGGCATGAAGGGCAGTATCAGCGAGTTTGAATTGGGTGTGCTAAGAGCCCGAATGCTCGATGCCGCCAGATCGAAGGCGCGGCGCGGCGAATTGCGCCTGGCTCCACGAAGCAGATCTCATCGCGAATCTCACCTGGCAACCAGCCGATTGAAACGGAATTCGGCTTACCTCCAGCAACTTGGTCGGTTCAGCTCCGACCGCACCGGTGGCTCCAACATAGAGACATTCAAGGCTCTCATCGGATTCATCATTCGGGCGCGTTCGCAAAGAGGGTGGTGTCGGCTTCGAGCAGGCCCCTCTCCCCCTCTCTCCGCGCCGGACTAGGGTGAGGGGCCTCCCCGCTTTTTAAGTCACGGCACGATCAGCGTGCCCGCACCATGTTCGGTGAAGATCTCGAGCAGTACCGCATGTGCCGTCTTGCCGTTGAGGATAACGACGCACTGCACGCCGGTCTTGATAGCATCGATGCAGGTCTCCACCTTCGGAATCATGCCGCCCGAGATGGTGCCGTCGGCGATCAGCGCATGGGCTTCGGCGACCGAGAGCTGCTTGATGAGCTCGCCCTTCTTGTTGAGCACACCGGGGACGTCGGTGAGGAAGAGAAGGCGCGTCGCATTGAGCGCTCCGGCGATGGCGCCGGCGAAGGTGTCCGCGTTGATGTTGTAGGTGTGGCCGTCCCGGCCCGGCGCCACAGGCGCGATCACCGGTATCATCTCGGAGCGGGCGAGCAGATCGAGAAGGGTGCGGTCGACTTCGACCACATCGCCGACGAAGCCGAGGTCGAGCACGCGCTCGATGTTGGAATCCGGGTCGCGGATGGTCTTCTTCGCCTTTTCCGCAAAGACCATGTTGCCGTCCTTGCCGCAAAGGCCGATCGCCCATTCGCCCGTCTGATTTATGAGCGCGACGATCTCCTTGTTGATCGACCCGGCAAGCACCATTTCGACGATCTCGACGGTCTTTTCGTCGGTGACGCGGAGCCCGCCCTCGAATTTGGACTCGATGCCCATCCGGTTGAGCATTGCGCCGATCTGAGGGCCGCCGCCGTGAACGACGATCGGGTTGGCGCCGGACTGCTTCAGAAGCGCGATGTCGCTCGCAAAGGCGCGCCCGAGTTCGGCATTGCCCATGGCGTGACCGCCATATTTCACTACGGTCGGCTTCGAGGCCGGCGAGCGCTGGTGCTGCTGTCCCATTCCGTGGAACTCCATCTGATGCTTAGGGCTTCCGCTTGGACTGCTACCGTAGAACGCGATCTGACGCAGAGCTGCCATCCTGTTTCCTGCCTGTTTGGACTATTTCGGTCGTTCGGACACATGAATGCGCAACTGCATGCGCGGTCAGGGGGTTAATCGCGCAAAAGCCCTGCCAGGCAGCAGAAGCTTCCATACCAATCAGGCACTTCGGCAGGTTAGCAAAGAAAGTGGAGGCCGCATCTCGTAGCAATTCTTTGCGCAAGACGACCTTGCCATGAATGTCAACACCGTGAACTGCGCCCGATGGCGTGCGGGGTCATACCTTTGCCCGGGACATGCGAGGGCTTTTCGGATAG
Source organism: Sinorhizobium meliloti (assembly GCF_017876815.1). Classification (NCBI taxonomy): domain Bacteria; kingdom Pseudomonadati; phylum Pseudomonadota; class Alphaproteobacteria; order Hyphomicrobiales; family Rhizobiaceae; genus Ensifer; species Ensifer meliloti. The sequence continues at coordinate 58,554 of NZ_JAGIOS010000004.1, forward strand.
TTTAAACGTGAGATCGGGTGCGGTCATGTGTCAGTACCCTGCAGAATGTCAGTTCCGGGCTGATGCGGCGACGTGACGCCGAGAATCAACCAAAAAGCGCAAAATACTAAAAGCGCTGCGGCAACAAATTCCACCATGTTCCTGTGCCATCGTTGCGAAACCAGAGCCGAGGCCTGCCGAGCAACCGCCGATAGGCTGTAGAACCAGCATGCAGAGGCACCTAGCGCACCTGCAATGAACAGCATTTTGGAGGTGCCCTGATGTGGCGCAGCGGCCGATCCGAGAATGACGACGGTTTCCAGCAATGCAAGCGGGTTCAAGAAAGAAAGCAATAAACCTCGCCTGATGAGTCCGTTTTCTTCATAGACATTGGAATTCAGCTCCAAGTGAAAATCACTCGATGTTCTAGTGCGCTGGACGGCACGAAACGCGAGCATCAGCAACATTACAGCGGTGCCAATTGTCAAAATGAGCATGACACTTCTGTTGAGTACGATCAGGCTTCCCAGCCCCCAGGCCCCAAAGGTCACAAGAATAGCGTCGCAAAGCACGAACACCGAAGCCAGGAGGAAAGTCGGCCTCCCCAGTGTACCGATCCTCAATATTTCCGTATTCTGCGGACCTATGGAAACGATGAGCCCTATGCACAAGAGGAACCCGCTATATAAGGCTGACATTGTCTCTCCACAGCATTATTTCTAAGTTTCCTGGCACATCAAGCTCGGCGGGAAAGTCCGGATAGGCGACCGACTTTCCATCGCGTTTGAATGTTGCCACGCCAGCATTTAGATCGTACTCGGCCATATCTTCACGCCTCACTTTTCCAACCATCGTGTCCATGACGAAGCGGGTCGAGTTGATCCAAGAAGGGCTGAACCAATTAATCCTCTCAATTATGCCGATCAACCGAGCAAGGTTGATACGGAATGGAGCCGAAAAATTAATTGGGTCAGGAATGAAAATCGATAGGTTTCGGATTCCAAGCTGATCTAGCTGTTCCAGATGCCGAATAAGCACGACATGATGATCATTAATCTGCCGCAATATTGGGAATTGGTTATAGCATCGGATCCCGGCTTTGCGGATCTTCGCGATAGCTTCCTTTACATCGTCGCAAACCTCATACGGGTGTGTGAGGTGAAAGACGAGGCGAACATCTGCCGCCGACAGAAGTTCTAGCTTCCTCTCATCGATGATGAGCTGAGGATTATAGCTAATTGCTTTGGTGTGAATTCGTATTGACCGAATATTGCGATGCGCTTTAATGACCTCGAATATTTTCGCCAAGGATGAGGCCGAGAGCGTCATCGGATCACCTCCGGATAAAATTACTTCCTCCGCATCCGTGTGGGTGTCGAGATACCCAGACAGTCGTTCGACCGAATTTGTGAACATATTACGCTCTGAGTGTTGATGCTCTGATAAAACATCCTGGCGGAAGCAGTATTGGCAATGCGAGACACATGTGGATGTCGGCATGAATAGGATGCGATCACGGTATTTTTGGATGATGTTGCCCGTTGTGTCTGGCGGCATGTTGACCCTGTCATCAACAAAGTCAGGAACCTCGCCGGGTGCCCGTATTTTGAGGCGCTCGTTCGTGGGATAAACCATACGATGGAGGGGACCTTCGGTATGGCCAAGGTGCTTAATTTCGTCGTTTACTTTCCGTTTAAAGAACGGTGAGACTTTAATCGGCAGCAAACCCTCCCGTTCTCGCAATACCTCAAACGACTCATTCACTATCCCCTGCCGCTGCGGGTTTGTTCTCAACGGTTCATGTTTCATTTCCTACCCTCATTGTTCCCATGCGGTGCTATCGCGAGACAGGCTTTTGCGCGGCCGACACGCTCTTCAATCAGTGAGGATTCAATGGACCAGAGGACCCGATGCAACGTTTCAAGGTCAACCGACGGAGGCGATTTCCCTCCTGGTGATTGTTCGCCATCTCTCAGTGTTGAGTCTTCCAAGATTACGTCTTCGCGAAACATCAATCCATCCATCTCTCGTAGCCCGACTCGCGCCGTTCACGATTCGTGCCAATTAGCTCGCCGAAATGAAGAAAAGCGCTTTGTGGTGACTGTCAGCAAGTTAGCCTAAATAAGGATAGGAGTCTGGCTAACAAGTCTGCGTAGCGAGCCTTACAAACCACTGAAGGTCTCGGATGGCTAACTGCACGCTGCACACACCTTCTGCACGCCGAGACTCGCTCGGTGACTACCAGAAGATGCTGCTGAGCCCGTGCCATGCCGGTCAAGGCGAGCGCGAGAAGCTCCCGCGAACGCTCCTGCATATGCCGGCGCCCGAAGACGGCCAGTGTTGTTTCCGTGATGGCTTCCGCAAAGAAAGCATGGTTGGGTCCCGCTGCGAAACCGAACATTTCGCCTGGGAGATGAAAGGATACGACTTGTCGGCGTCCATCTGAAAGGAGGCGGTGACACGCACGGCTCCGGTCGAAACCTGATAGCACTTGTCGTTCAGATCCCCCTGCGCATAGATGTCGCGACCCGGCTTGTAGGTGGCGACAAGATGCGGCCCAGAAACTGGGGCCGGTCCAAGGTGTTCGGCCTCGATGGACTGTGGTTTGGCTTGTGCAGCGGCGTACATGAATTATCCCCCGTTCGATGTGGGGACAGATTGCCAATTCGCGTGACCCGGGGATATTCGGTTAGATCACTAAAGGGAACTACTTAGCCGCCTCGATCAGGCTGTTGATCACGCCGAGCAGGTCGGCACCGGTGAACGGTTTCGTCAATGTCGTGTAGTCCACACGTTGCTGAAGGGCCGACAAGCCATCAAGCGGATACTTTCCCTGGCCGACGGCGAAAGAAGGAGTTGCGCATCTGACGCAGGCTCAGCTTTCGATGCTTGTCGAAGGGATTGATTGGCGTCGACCGGCGTGGACTTCCGCTCCAGCTCGGACCGGCTAAGAGCTTTATTTTGCTTGAAAATCTGGGCAAAATGCTAGCGCTTCAGGCGCAAATCGGCTAGGTTTGCGGTCATGGAAACGACGTCGCTGGACAGTCGTGACGAAGTATCTGCATTGCGCGCTCTTCGCTGAACAGGCGGCGAAACTTGAGAGCCAAGAAGCCGAAGTCAGCAAGCGCGACTCCATTATCGGTCTTCTACGCGCACAGTTGGAACTGCTCCGCCATCGGCAGCACGGTCCTTCCTCTGAAAAGATCGACCGGAAGATCGAGCAATTTGAACTGATGCTGGAGGAGATCGAGGCCTCCCGTGCCGAGGCTGAGATGCGTTCTGGCAAGAACCCTTTACCGGAGCTGGACGACGCATTCGAGAAGCCGAAGCGCAAACCGTTGCCCGATGGTCTTCCAACCGAAGAGCGGGTCTATGCAGCGCCCTGCAATTGTCCGACGTGTGGTGGCGCATCGTTCCTGAAGGCCGCCGACAAGGTCGTTCAGGTGATGGAGCACGTGCCGGCGTCCGTTAAGGTTGTCCGCCATGTCGAGAAGCGCATGATCTGCAGGGACTGCGATACGACGGTATCCGGCGAAATGCCTACCTTGCCGATCGAGCGAGGCAAGCCCGGACCGGGCTTGCTCGCGCATATCATGGTCGCCAAGTTCGACGATCACATTCCGCTCTATCGTCTATCCGAGATGTACGACCGGCTGGGAATAGACATCTCCCGCTCCGTCATGGCGGACTGGGTGGGCCGTGTGTCCGTTCTGCTTGCGCCGCTCATCTTGCTGATTAGAGCGCATATCGCAGCGGTCGACCGAATACATACGGATGATACCCCGGTCGATGTTCTCGACCCAGGGCGAGGAAGGACCAAAACCGGCAGGGTCTGGGTCTACGTCTTCGATGGTAGCGGCTACCAAGATACCACTCCCGGAGCCATTGCCTAATACTATAGCCCCGACCGTAAGGGCGCGCATCCGGCCGACCATCTCGCAAACTTCAGCGGTGTGATGCATGCCGATGGCTATGGTGGTTACAAGAAGCTCTACGGCAACCAGATCGTCGAGGCCCCCTGCATGGCGCATGTGCGCTGCAAGTTCCATGATGTGATCAAGCTGAAGCCATCCCCGATCGCCGACGAAGCGCTGTCGCGCATCGGTGCGCTCTACGATATTGAGGATCGTATCCGCGGGATGTCGGCTGACCAGCGGCGTACACTGCGCCAGCAACATGCCAGGCCCATTCTGGCGGATCTCAAGAGCTGGATAGAAGAGACGCTTTCGACGCTGCCACACAAGCAGAAGCTGGCCGAGGCAATGCGATATGCCCTCTCGCGATGGGCAGCATTGAGCGTTTACATCGACGATGGCCGTGTCGAAATCGATAACAACATAGCTGAACGAGCCATGCGTCCGCTTGGCGGGCCTGAGTCATTACGCACTCCTTCTTTAAGTATCTGTAAACATTGGAAGCGTCTCCGCGTCGGCGATGTGACACGGGCGCGCCTTTCGGGCTATCGCGGCTTGGACCGTCGCAGAAGCCAGGTCGCTGGCCCGGATTTGGTACGGCGCGCCGGGAACCACCTGCTCAGCAGACAACATCTTCGTCTTGATCAGGTGGCGTATCCGATGGTTGGTAACGCCCAAGGCCGCCGCAGCCTCTGTCATGGTCATCCACTCGCCGTCCTTGTCTGCTGATTTGTACGCGTGGATTGCGCGTACGCGCCTTACAGAAGCGACACGGTGTGCCGTCCAGGTTTTTCCTTGCCCCGTGGGCATGCCCATTCGATTGAGCGACGCGGCGATATGTTCATCCGACCAGCGCCCAGCCATGCTGCGCATCACCCCCAGCGCATCCTCCGTGGTGGCACAACCGTGCTCGCCGCTCTGGGGTTTGCGTACTTTTAGCTCTGAATGCTGACCACCCTTCCAATGGATCGTCAGCACCACCTCACGCACCGCATCGTCGACATCAACGACAATGTCGGCAATCATGGTACGGAGCAATTGCTGGCGCGCGCGCATGGTCACATCGGGTGAATCCCAGGCAGCCTGTAGATTATCGGCAAGGTTCGTGAAGGTGTCTGGGTCGACCTCGATGGTCGAAGGACTGTCGGCAGGCTTGCGCACTTCCAGGTCTCGCACGCGGCGTAACGCAGTCTCCCAATTCTTCTCAAGCTGCGCAGCAATCAGACGGTTGTCGGGGTCACATGCCGCATAGCGCCGCTCGGCAAGGCTAGCCTCGTAGCGGGCCTGCCGCAGTTCCAAATCGTGAATGTGGCGCTGATCTTCCTGTCGCTCCCGGTGCATCCGCTCTGCTTCAAAGGTCGCCTCGATTGCTAACGGTTCTACCGCGCGCAACAACTCGCGCGCAACCGCCGCGTCGACCCGCGGGCCGCCGAACGTCATGCATCGCGGCAAGCCCATCATCAGATTTGGCTTGTCGCAGCGATAGACCGGCCGACTTTGCGGATTGCCCGTATAGGCAACACTTAGTCGCCGCCCACACCGTCCGCAGGTCAGTAGACCCGATAATAGCGCCTTGCCGCCGCGGCCCGATTTGGTCCCGCCCGAGCGGCCATAATTGTTAAGCGCCAGTTGCTGTTGGTTGCGCTCGTACTCGTCCCAGGTGATGTAACCTTCGTGATGGTCTCTGATCATTACCTCCCACGTGCCAGCCGGCTTGCCGTGCCCGTAAGTCCGCCGCGCCCGGCCATCGACGTTGGCAGTCCGCTTCTCGCTCTTTCCATAAACATAGACGCCGGCATAGAAGGGGTTTTTGAGCATTACGGTAGCGGACTGGCGTCCAGACGAAGCTGGTCATGCGACCTTCATCGGACGGCCGTGGGAAATGGACCTGATCCTTCGTCATCGACAGCAGCACCTGACGTGCACTTCCAAGCTCATGGAAGCGGGTGAAGATGGATCGGATTACCTCCTGCAGACGCAGATCAGGATCAAGCCCGAGCCCGGCCTCTCTATGCCAGATGTAGCCGAACGGTACAGAAAGGCGCAATTCGCCGCGCCGCGCCTTCGATCTGGCGGCATCGAGCATTCGGGCTCTTAGCACACCCAATTCAAACTCGCTGATACTGCCCTTCATGCCCAGTAGCAGACGATCGTTGGGCCGACATGGATTGTAGACACCGTCATGGTCTATGACGCGGGCTTCAACGAGACCGCATAGTTCGAGCAGATGGTGCCAGTCGCGGCCGTTGCGTGCGAGCCGTGAGGCATCGAAACACAAAACGGCACCAACTTTGCCGGCGCACAACAAGGCGACGAGACGATCAAAGCCGGGGCGTGCAACCGTTCCGCTGGCAGAGCGTCCGAGGTCGTCGTCGATGACCTCAATGTCGCCGAAGCCGCGTTGTCGCGCGACGTCAACAAGATCATACTGGTCGCTGGCTTTCCAGATTGGTCATGACCTGCGACTGAGTGGATTGCCGCACATAAACGACTGCCTTGCGCGCGAGTAGCGCTGCCGGAATTAAGTCAGTGCTGGTCATCGTTGAGCTCCTCGACGACCAGACCGGCAGCCTGCATCAGCAGGCAAGCCAGTGTTGATGTCGCCTGCTTGCGCTCTTTGTCGCTCAGTCCGTCGAGTGTTCGCGCCTTGAATATCAGGTCGAGCTGTCGGCCCGACGCCGGTAAGCGCTCATTTCCATGCGCGTTGACGCGGCCCGTTTGACCGGGGTCGCTGTGCGACGGCTGCATTGGATCAGGCAGCGGCTGCTTTGGTGAAGTTGAAGGGCAAGAGATCGGTGATGTCAGTATCTGTTGCGCGCTGTGGCAATTCACTAAGCACGTGGCGCAAGTAGGCCAAGGGCTCGACGCCGCAGGCGCGACAGGTCAGCATGATGCTGTAGACGACAGCGCTGGCCCTGGCTCCCTCCACGGTATCGCTGAACAGCCAGGATTTTCTTCCAGTGGCAAAAATCCTGATATCGCGTTCGAGAAGGTTGTTGTCGATCGACATCCTGCCGTCTTCGGTGTAGCGCGTCAGGTATTCCCACTGGTTCAGGGTGTAGGATACGGCGTCGCCGATCTTGCTATCGGGCAAGACCTTCGGCGCGATGTCATCGAGCCATGCCTTGAGAGCGATCAGGATGGGGACGCTGTGTTGTTGGCGGAAACGGCGGATGCAGTCGGCTTGCGTTTCGCCAACTTCCGGCTTTTCGTTCTTGGCTTGGCTTTCAATCCGGTAGAGCTGCTCGAAGAACTTCAGCGCCTGCTCCGGCGGTCCGCCGCCTTTCTTCCTTGTCTTCAGAGCATCGATGAAGCGACGCCTCGAATGGGCCATACACCCAATATGGGTCGCTCCTGCCAGAGTGCGCCAGGCGGTGTAACCATCGCTCATCAATATGCCGCGGTAGTCGCCGAGGAAGGCCTGCGGATAAATCTGGCCGCGGCCGGGTTGATAATCGAGCAGCACGATCGGCTCGCCGCTGTCTTCACCGCTCCTGTATGCCCACATGAAGGATGTGCTGGTGGCCTCCCTGTCCTTTTCCTTCAGCACCTGGACCGTTGTCTCGTCACCATGGATCAGCGGTTGTGAACGAAGCCGGAGCTTCAGCGCGTCATAGATGCGAGAGAGATGCCTCTCGCTCGAGCCGATCACCCAGTGACCCAAAGCACCGCGGCTGACGGGAACGCCGGCGCGCTCGAAGGCCTGGGCGAGACGGTAGAGCGGCGTGCCGTCGATGTATTTGTGGACCAGTGCAAATGCCAGCGTCGAGGCCGTGGCGATGCTGCCCGGCAAGGGCTGCGCGGGCATTGGCGCGAGAACGACAGGCGTGTTGATGCCGGTCCGGTCGCAATGGCGGCAGGCGTACTTGAACCGCACATTCTGCAGGACCTTGGCCTTCACCTCGATATGGAGCTGCTCGGTGACGGCCTCACCCATGCGATGCATCTGATGACGGCAGCAAGGGCAGGCCTTCTGGCCGTCGGCAAGGTCATACTCGACACGCTCGCGCGGCAGGTGTTCCGGCAGGGGCTTGCGGCCACGCTTCTTGCCCTCCGGTTTCTCGATCGTCGCAAAACCGGTTTCCGGCAGGTCGACGACCTCGCCATCTTCTCCGCTGGCGTCGTCTTCATCGGCAACCTGCTCGGCTTCATCGAAGAGGCGGTCCACATGCTTTTCGCTCTTCGGCGCAAAACGATGCAGCCGCGCCAGCTCCAACTCTTCCTCGAGCTTGACCACGCGGGCGCTGAGCGCTTCTTTCTCGGCTTTCAGCGCGGCGATTTCGGCAGCATTTGCCGCCAACTGCGCCATCAGTTCTGCAACGCTTGGTTCGCCGGATCGAGTCATCGTAGTTTTGAATCTGAACCGCACCACCGCGTCAACCGCAGAAGTTCAGAGCCGTCAGCCGGCGATCTGATATTGCCGCACAGGGTGGCGCACCATGGCGTCGATATCGATGCCGTCGAGAATCCAGTGAAGCTGCTCAGTCGAAAGCGTCACCACCGCCGTCTCCCGGCGTGGCCATCTGAACCGATCTTCGGTCAATCGCTTCAGGACCATCACAAAACCGGACCGATCGAAGAACAGGAGCTTCATCCGGTCACGCCAGCGACCGACATTCTACATACGGTTTTCGTTTTGCGACGATAGCCTATCCGTGGCATCCACTATTCGGCTGCAAGGTGCAGGTCTCGCGTTATCGTCGCGGCAAGACGCTGATGCGAATCCATACGGACGAGCGTCCCGATCATCTCTCCCGTGAGTTGCCGAACTGGATGTTTGACGAGACTTATTGCAGCGGCATGAGGCTTGGATCACCCGAGATCAGCATTGATGGCCTGAATGAATTGGCGGCCGCGTTGGCGTCGTTCGACGCGACTCAGGCAGGAGGCGCAAGATCTCGTCCTTCGAGGAAGAAGGAGAAGGGTGATGCGAAGCAGGCGACATCAAAATCGCGACCAACTCGTTCTGGAGTTGGAGCGTCAAAATCGTCAGGTTCCGGTGGTCAAGAACGTCAAAGGACTGGTGGAAACGCTGGCGGATCTTCTGTTGGAGGCTTTGGAAGCGAGCAGAACGGCGAAGACGGGAGGCGTAGATGACCACGAAGATCACGTCTGACCATCTGGGCCGCGCCGCGGTGGTCTATGTCCGCCAGTCAACCATGGCGCAAGTGACGGGCAATCTCGAAAGCCAGCGCCGGCAATATGATCTGGCTGGCGCCGCCGCAACGACCGGGTTTGCATCGGTAACTGTGATTGATGATGACCTTGGACGCTCAGGCTCAGGCAGCGTGGAGCGACCCGGGTTTGAGCGGCTTGTCGCGCTGGTCTGCTCAGGCAATGTAGGAGCGGTCTACTGCATCGAGGCATCGCGTCTGGCGCGCAATGGGCGGGACTGGCATCATCTGATCGATCTGTGCGCGCTCACCGGTACGCTGGTCATCGATCCAGATGGCGCCTTTGATCCAAGGCTTGTCAATGATCGTCTGCTGCTTGGGCTGAAAGGCACGATGTCGGAGTACGAACTGAGCTTGATCCGTCAGCGCGGCATTGCCGCGCGCGATTCCAAGGCGGGACGCGGGGAGTTCCGGTTCATGTTACCTCCGGGCTTCTGCTGGAGTGAGGCGGGCAAGATCGAGATCGATCCGGACGAACATGTGGCGGAGACGATCAAGCTCGTCTTTGCCAAATTCCGGGAACTGGGAAGTGGGCGACAAGTCTTTTTGTGGCTGCGGTCGGCCGATATCAAGATGCCCGTCGTCTTGCGCAACGTGGAAGTGCGCAAGCTCGTCTGGAAGGCGCCAGCTTATCATAGCGTCATGCAGACCCTCCACAATCCACTCTACGCGGGCGCCTATGCCTTCGGAAGGCGAGCACAACGAACGTTGATCATCGATGGTCGCGCTCGCAAGGCCAACGGGCTGCGCAAGCCCAGGGATGATTGGAGTGTATTGCTGCGCGACAATCATGAAGGTTACATCACCTGGCGGGAGTATGAAGAGAACCAGAAGCTTCTGACCGAGAACGCACACATGAAGAGGAATTGTGATCGCAAATCGGCGCGCGGCGGCCGTGCCCTATTGACGGGACTGATGCGATGCGGCCGCTGTGGCCGAATGATGCGCGTCTTCTACGGCAGCGCAAAAGGCAACGCGCATCGCTATCAGTGCCGCGGCGACGACGCTCGTGTGGGTCTTGGGCTTTGCATCGGAATTGGCGGCGTGAGGGTCGATCGTGCCGTGGCCACTCAGATTCTGGAAGCGGTTTCGGATCGCGCTGTCGAAGCGGCGATCTTCGCCTCGGATCAGGTCGAGCGGTCCGCAAGAGATGTTATAGCGGCAATTGAGCGGGACCTTGAAGGCGCACGCTATGAGGCGTCACTGGCCGGACGCAGATACGAGCTGGTCGATCCGGCCAAACGTCATGTCGCACGCGAACTGGAAGCCCGTTGGAACGATGCACTGGAACGTGTGAGCGTGCTTGAGCGCAAGATCGAAGAATTGTCCGCGCTGTCGGCAGCACGTCCTGCAATTGATCGTGGTCGGCTTCTACAGCTTGCCCATGACTTACCGACAGTCTGGAATGCACCATCAACCGATACGCGGACAAAGCAGCGGCTCATCCATATTCTGGTCCAGGAGATCATCTGCGATCTCGACGATACGACCAACGAGGCTGTGCTCTTGATCCATTGGACCGGCGGTCGCCATACCGAAGTGCGCGTGGCGCGGGTCAAGACTGGCCGATATCCGAGCGACATGGCACCGCCCGCCGTAGAGGCGCTACGAAAGCTGGGCGGACATTGGCCAGATCGGGAGCTCGCAGTGTCCCTCAATCGGATGCTTTGCAAGACCGGTGATGGTGAGGGTTGGACGGCCGTGCGTGTCCGCGACATGCGCGAGCGGCTGGGCATTCCAGAATATGATCCCACAAAAGCGGGCAGTCCCGTGATTAGCCTGATGAAAGCTGCCGAAAAGCTCGGTATCTGCATCGGATCGGCCAAGAGCCTGGTGCAGAAAGGAATTCTACCTGCAACGCAGATCCTTCCAGGCTCGCCATGGATGGTTCCCATAGAAGCACTAACGTCAGAGGCCGTTCTGATAGGGGTGCAGGGTGTGGTTGGGCGGCGGCCCAAGATTTATGAAGATTATCAATACGATAAAGTTGTCAGATTGCCCGGACTCTAACAGAGGGATGCATTATGAAACGCGCTGGCGGCGGCGATTGCAAAAGGCAAAGACCGCAGGCGCAAACGGGTCGAGCTCCATCGTCTCCTGCACCAGGACCGCAAGGCTGTTGATGCCGGCGCGGAAGTCGATCGGTTCGCGGTGCAGGTAGACCTTGAGATCAGCGCCCAGTCTGAACATGGCCCAATGCTCCAATGACAGCCGTCAACGCATCCACATCCCTGCATTCCAGCGAAAGCTTCACGCCGTTTGGCAGCAACGCGCTGATTTTGGATAAACCTGACGGATGGCCCGTTTTCTCCAGTGATGCTCGTTGTTCTTCATCACACGTGACCGACATATCCAGCGAGCAGGTCCCGACAGGCAGGCTGCCGTCTGCTGCCACGACCGGGATAAACGCCGATCGTGGAGATACCGCCAGGGGGCCAGACTCCCTGGCCTCCTTGACCCACTTGCGCAGTAGGTTGGCATTGATCCCATGCGTAAGCGCAAGGCCGGATATCGACACACCAGGTTCAAGGCAGGCCGCAACAAGCCGCGCCTTTGATCCTGGATCGTAGCGGCGTCGACCATCGCGCCCCACATGCCGCACACGCAGTTTCTGCTCTTCGTCACTCATATTTGGTGTCCACCTATTTTAAGTGGACACTTCATGCGGCAGAGGCATCAACGAGAAAAGGCGCATGGAAATGAGCGCTTAGTGCGGCTGCAAAGCCGATGAAAGATAGTTGATGAAAGTTCAACACGGAGAAGAAGTGGCGAATCACTCTGACCCCGAGTCATGCGGCGCACATCGCGAGGTGTGCGTCGAAGCGTTGACAGGGGAAACCGGCAGGCCGGCCATTGAGCCGCGAAATGATCAATTCGGGATGCCGACGCTGTTAAGCGAAGCGGAAGGCAACACGGTGCATGGCGTCAATCGCAAGCCATGCCCCGATCCCGCGCGGTCGGAGACCCTGTGCATGTCGGGAAGTCTTTCATACGGAAGCAGCGAGATCTCATCAGTGTCCAGTGCAAATGGACTGGACGGGGCTGGGAAGGTCGTTGATCATAATCCGGTCGTCAACGCTGATGAGAAGTCGGATACACCCATAGTACCGCAGAAGTTGCCGAACAAAGGAGATGATCCTGCGGAGGCAATGGAGGGAAGGGGTGTAATCGGAGGGAACGCCTTTGAGACTCCAGCGTGCCGGACGCAGAGCCGGATAAAACACGCTTCGATGGGGATCGAAGGTGTACGGGAAGCCGCCAAGCGGGACCCGAAGATGCGTTTCACGGCGCTGATGCACCACATCACTCCGACGCTATTGGTGAAGAGCTTCCATGCGCTGCGCAAGCAAGCGGCGAGCGGTGTGGATGGCGTGACGTGGTACGACTATGAGAAGACCCTCGAAGGGCGCGTGCACGAACTGCACCGGGAGATTCAATCCGGTGCCTATCGTGCTCAACCCTCCCGACGGGTCTACATTCCGAAGAATGACGGCAGGCTCCGTCCTCTCGGCATTGCAGCGCTGGAAGAAAAAGTCGTGCAGATGGCCGTCACCACGGTTCTGAACGCGATCTATGAGCAAGACTTCCTCGGCTTCTCATACGGGTTCCGGCAAGGAAGGGGCCAGCATGACGCGCTGGACGCCTTGTGGGTTGGGATCGACAAGCGGAAGATCAACTGGATACTGGACGCGGATATTCGCTCGTTTTACGATGAAATCGATCACGAGTGGATGCTTCGTTTCCTGTCGCATCGAGTTGGTGACCGCCGGCTGATACGTCTGATCCACAAATGGTTGAAAGCGGGCACGATTGAGGATGGCCGCCGCGTCGCATCAACGCGAGGAACTCCTCAGGGCTCTGTAATTAGCCCGGTGCTATCGAATATCTATCTGCATTACGCATTGGATTTATGGGTCCAGCAATGGCGTACTCGAAATGCTAAAGGCGACGTGATCATTGTACGTTATGCCGACGACAGCGTGATTGGGTTCCAGTACGAAGGAGAGGCGCAGCGCTTCCTGCAAGCATTGCGGGAGCGTCTCGCTCAGTTTGGTTTGCAGCTACACCCGGAAAAGACGCGGCTGATACGCTTTGGGCGGTATGCTGCGCGAAACTGCCGGGAGCGTGGTATCCGCAAGCCAGAGACCTTCGACTTTTTGGGATTCACGCACTGCTGCGGCAGGCGGCGCAATGATGGGGGCTTCAAGATTGTCCGTCTAACGATCAAGAAGCGCATGCGCACGACGCTGGAGGCCATTCGGGGAACGCTTATGCGACGACGCCATGAACCGGTGGCAGTAGTAGGTCGGTGGCTACGGCAAGTGTTACAGGGGTATTTGAACTACCATGCGGTGCCAGACAATCTGAGAAGATTGGGAGGATTCCGCTGGGAAGTTGGTCGCGCTTGGCGACACGCGCTGATGCGTCGGAGCCAACGACACCGGCTGTCTTGGGAGCGTTTCCAAAGGCTGCTTCGCAAATACCTGCCACCGTGCCGCCTGATGCATCCGCATCCAGATGCTCGGCTTACCGTCACAACATCCGATAGGAGCCGTATGCGGTAGTGCCGCACGTACGGATCTGACCGGGGGGCGATGGGTAACCATCGTCCCTACCGGGACCCGACGCCGGCGCCAGCGTATTGCGGGATCTCATCATCTTCCTCCTGAGTGATTCTACGTCCACCTCGGAAGAGTGCAGGCTTGTCGCCGCCTGTGACCAGCCCGTTAAGTTCGATCAGCGCCGCAAGATCCACGCGTGCCAGACCCATCGTCATGCCGGCGCACACCACAGGATCAACCATCCATCCGGCAATCGAAACCACGGCACCTGTCGGCCCTAAAACATGCAGAAATTGACCTGTCGCTCGTTCGTCGACGCGGCGAACGCTAACCTTTTGTCCAAAATATGGATGCCAGCGATAATGAACCTCGACTTCATCGCCGACATGGGCAGAATGAACGGGGGATGGGAATCGGAAGAAAAAACTGGCTCTTCGCCGGGTCAGACAAGGGCGGCGAGCGCATCGCCAATATCCTGACGATCATCGAGACTGCCAAACAACATGGCCTCAAATCCGGAGGCCTATCTCACAGACGTCCTGACCCGGATCCAGAGCCATTCAAAGGATCGGCTCCAGGAATTGCTGCCGTGGCAGTGGGCGCCGGCGAAAGACCGATACGAGGCTGCGTGATGGCACGGTCGAGGTTCATCTACACGCTCAAAGAAGTCGCCGTCATGATCGGGGAGAATCTCGAATTAATCGAGGAGGTGACGGCCAACTCGGACAATATCGCCGAAGGCGAATTGGTTTATGTCCGCGATGGCAGTGAAGATGGCACCAAAGGCCTGACCGAAAATGGAATTGACGACCTTCGAGATCTCCTGGCCGACATACGAACGTGGGATGGTGGAATCCGCCAGTTCCTCGTCGATGAACAATGCGACCTCGAGATGATCGAGCGCGTCATGGCAGATGAGGTGAAGCGCGTCCTATAGCTTCGGCGGCTCGACCAAGCAGAAATGCTTTCGCCGGACGCTCACGCGATAACGACGGGCCTTCGGGTCCGAACCCTGAGATCATTGAGGGTTCGTACGACGTCCAGCCCTGCGAGAACGCCTAAAACGCCGTCGTATTTCCCGCCGGTGGGCTGAGTATCAAGGTGACTGCCGATATACAGTGGCAAGGCTTCACCGTCAGACCCATCTCGCTGTGCGAACATGTTTCCCATGTCGTCGACAGCCACCGCCATACCGGCTTCAACGCACCACTTCGCGAATAACCTCCGGCCTTGCGCGTCCTCATCTGTGAGTGCTTGTCGATTATTGCCGCCAGCTATCCCGGGTCCGATTTTAGCCATCTCCATTAAAATATTTTAAAGACGATCTGGATTGACTAACGCGTTGCTGAGGTTACTCCTGCTCATTCGGCCTCCTGAGATAGGTAACGGCGCCCATTAGAACCAGAACGATGGCGGCATAGGTCAGCGCCACCACTGAAAACATTTCGACGGGTGCAAAGTTTGATGACGAAATTCTTCGTGCGACCCCGAGCAAGTCTGCAACCGCTATTGCGCTCAGTAGGGCGCTTCCTTTCAGCAAGAAGATGATCTCGTTGAGATATGCTGGGAGTATCAGGCGCACTGCCTGGGGAAAAATAACGCGGGTAAATGCCGTTCGCTTCTGAAGACCAAGCGATCGTGCAGCCTCCCACTGCCCCCGATGCACATTTGCAAACGCCCCGGCCCACAGTGGCGTGAGGTAGCCTGCGTGGTTGATGGCGAATACTACGGTTGCACACGAGATCGGGTCTTTGAGGATCCACCAGACAGGCGAGCTTCGAATCCATGAGAATTGAGCAAAACCGTAGTAGACGAAGAACAATTGGACCAGAATGGGGGTGCCCCGTATGATCCCGGCGCCCACCTGCACAATCGTGCGCAGTTCCCGTTTGGGAGATAGCATCAGAAGCGAAGCCGCCAACGCCAAGGTGCCTCCTATCAAGGCAGCGCTGACGACGATCTGCAGGGTATTCTGAAGTCCTTTTGCCAGTGCAGGCAGGCTGGACGAAATTAGATCGACATCCATCGGTGAGGCTCCCTGAGTTCCCCTCGAGAGGAAAGGCGGCGACCCAAAAACAGATTTGAGCAATACGTCATCGCCAAGTAGATGCATCCAGCCAAAGCGTAGAATTCGAAAGAGGCACCGGTCACCCGAGCGGCTACAGTTGAATTCCTCATCAGTTCGGCCACGCCAATGAGCGAAACGATAGATGTGTCCTTAACGAGTGAGACCCAGAGATTTAATGCGCCCGGGCCTGCAATCCTAACGGCGAGCGGCGCTCGTATAAGGAAGAACGATTGCCGGCGATGAAGCCCAAGAGCGTCAGCCGCTTCAACGAGACCGCGGTTTACATCCCTTAGGGCACCGCGCATAAGCTCGCCAAAATACGTGGCGTAGGCGACCCCAAGCGCGCTGCCCCCGCCCCAAAAGGGCGACAATTGAAAGTCACTGCCGAATATCTTCTGCAAGAGGAGGGTTCCGGCGAAGTAAAGCACGAGAAGCGTGATGAATTCGGGTACGGCCATGACTGCTAAGCAGAAGCTCCGGAGCAACACCGCGCCAGGGCCTCCTTCATAAGTCAGAGTCGCATAGATCAAGCCGACTGTGACGGCTATCACGGCGCTGACTAGCGAAAGCGTGACGGTAAGCGCCACGCCCTCGAGTATGAGATATCCGTAGCCACCGAGAAAGCTCATGCTGCCACGGGCTCTCGCTTCAGCGGCATCGTTAGGCAATGAATGCCGCTGCCACCTTTGGCGAATTCCGGAAAATAGGGATCCACCACCTTGAGACCCTCTGCCCGCAATTTGTCGATCACAGAGCGATTGTGTCTGGACGTCATAACGCGGTCATCTCCCAGAGAAACAACGTTGCATCCAAGCTCCATCGCCTCCTTGTACGTTACCGGGATGATCCGGATTTTCTCCTCCCGAAGAAGGTCAACGAGGGAATCCGGAGCGACTTCAGTGCAAACCAGTGCCAAATTTTCCGCCGCCATGCTGAAAATGACATCCAAATGTAGGAAGTGCTCCGGGAACGGCTGCAAATGCACCCTCCAGCCGTTCTTTTTGAACAGCGAAGTGAATTCCTCAGCGCCATCCCGCGTTGTGCGTTCACCGCTGTATCCGACGATGACCAACCCAGGCTTCGTGACTGAAATATCGCCACCTTCAATCGTGCCTCTGGACGACATCAGGGGGATAGGAATGCCCTTCGACCGATAGAAATCGATCACCGATGCGTACTCGCCCCGCCGCTCAATGTGTCTGAGTTGGAGGATTGCGGCACCCCAAGGGGTCATCTGACTGCTGTCGCGTGTGTCGCTCTGAAAAATCAGGTGGGGCTGAGGCTCAAGAAAGTGCACGTTGACACCATTCTCCCCGAAGGCAGACACGATTTCGTCGTGCTGGGACATCGCAGCCACCACGTCCGGAACGTTTTCGGTCATCTTTTCCCTGACGACCGAATTGATCGGCACCCATCCGTAATGCTGCGGCGAGCACAGCAATACGTCCTTCAACACGCCGTACTCAGAGTCCACCCCCCATTTGTCCGTTTCGAGAGACGCTTCTGCGGTCACGTTTGGCGAATCATGCAACGACATTTTTTACCTCAGGTCGTATGGAAAGTATTTCTTGTTGATGCTCTCGTATTTCCCGCTGGAGATCACGTTATCCAGAGCGCTATTCAGCTCGTCACGAAGTTCCGTATTTGTCTTTGCAACGGCGATACCTACGCCTTCACCCAGCATGGGATCGACCACCGGCTCGCCGATCAGGCGCAGGGCGCCAGCTTCACCATCTCGCTTGATGGCGAAGTAGCTGGAGTTGGCATCGTTGAGGACGTAGTCGATACGCTCGGATTTCAGATCGGCGAAGGCTTCTGTGACCGTGGGATACTCACGAATCGCAACGCGATCGCCGAATTTAGTTTCAAGATACTTGCCGTACGCTGTCGCGGTTTCAACACCGACGGTCTTCCCATCCAGCTCAGCCGCGGTGATCTGCTCGACAGAATTTGTGCCAGCACCGACGAATAATGCCTTTGCGGCATAGTAGGGCTTTGTGAAAAGAACCTTTTGCTTGCGCTCAGGCGTGATGAGCATGCTGGCGAGAATTGCATCAAACTTGTTCGCTTGCAAACCCGGGATTAGTGCATCCCACTCCTGACGCACCCAAACGCATTTGCGCTTCATTTCCGCGCAGAGCGCCTCCCCCAGATCGATGTCGAAGCCAACCAGCTGGCCCTCGGTGTTCGGCGATGCAAACGGGGGATAACCTCCATCAAGCCCGAAGCGAAGTTCGCCGTCCGCAGCCATGCTGGCCGAATACGACACGATCGATGCTGCACTCATCATCAAGGCAAATAGGTACTTTCGCATTGCATTGTTCCCTTTCTTCTATTGTGAATTTTCCAGTTCCAAACGCATCGCGGCCTCCAGTATCAGCGCGTCCCGGTACTTCCCCGCAGCGATCTGAACCGCGATCGGTAGTCCGGTTTTCGAACGCCTCATCGGGAAGGACATCGCAGGAGATTGCGAGAGGTTGAAAAGATAAAGGTTTGCGGCCCAATCGAGCCAACTCGTCATTCCCATTTCAACCGGGAAGTCCTGGCCTACGTCGAAGGCAGCGAACGGCGTCGCAGGCATCAACAGGACATCGAAGCTGTTGAGGAAAACATTTATCGAACTGGCCAGGACGGCACGTTGATAATCGGCATTCGCCATTTCGACGGCCGAAAGGCGCAGTCCCGATTGCGCCATCTCCGCCAAACCAGGATCTAGGAGGTGGCGCCTGTCGGCGGGGGTGCGGTCCCAATCCATAGCGCTGTCGCGGGCCCAGAAAATCTCGATCAGCTGGCGAACTTCGTCGAAAGTCACCGGGAGCGTCACCGGGATGATCGACCCGTTCGATCCGGCCAGGATTGTTGCCGCTTCTTCTACAGCCAGGCGAACGTCTTCGCTTGGCTCGGGGCCAAGGCCGGCGGCACATACACCAATTCTCAGAGGTTTTTTTTCGCCGCCAGCGGGCGACTGGAATACGTTCGAACTCGTGGCGAGCCAATCTCGGGGATCATGCTTGCCGGCATGCCGGAGCGAAATGGCAGCCTCGTGAACGGTTGCAGTAATCGGGGCGTGGCTAGACATCGTCGAGACAAGCGGAAACTGCGGCACGGCACCGAAGGATGGCTTCAGCCCAACGACTCCGCAAAATGCGGAAGGGATACGAATGGATCCGCCGCCATCAGATCCCGTATGTATTCTTCCGATCCCGAGAGCTGCGGCCACGGCCGCTCCTCCACTACTGCCGCCTGAAACCTTGGACTTGTCCCATGGATTTCGCGTCAGCCCGGTTAGCGGACTATCTGTAACCCCCTTCCAACCAAATTCCGGCACGGTCGTTTTTCCAAGAAAAACACAACCAGCTTCTCGAAGGCGAGCCACCAAAGGAGAGTCCTGGCGCGCTGGATTCTTCTCATCGGAGCTACAAGTCGAGGAGCCTGCAAATGTTTTCCAGCCAGCAACGTGATGTAGATCCTTAATAGTAGCTGGAATCCCATCAATGTCGCTCAGCGGCTTCCCAGAAACCCAACGCCGCTCGGACTCTTTCGCCTGTGCAAATGCCGTTTCCGGATCGAGGTAAACGAAGGCGTTATATTCCGCAGCCTCGCCAGCTCTAGAAAAGGCATCCGCCGCGACTTCAAGTGGTGAAAACTGGCCAGCTTCATATCCGCGCGTAAGCTGCGGGATAGTCCAATCTTTGAACGACATTCACTTGAGCTCCACCATCGGCCCAGCTTTAAGGCCTCTTGCGTTTCATTATAATTGTTATAATGATTATATGCGTAAGCACATTTCGAAACGCAGTCAACCAATGTTTGGAGTCCGCTACGGTGAATGATCTGGATGAGCTCAACGAAGCGGTGGAGCGCGAAAGAGCGGAGATTGCTGCCGCCAACCCGAAGAGCGCTGCTCTCTACGACGAAGCGGCAGCATTTCCCGGCGGAAGTACGAGGAGCGTGCTGTATTATCCGCCGTTTCCGCTATCGATCGTCAAAGGTGAAAAGTCGAAGATTTGGGATGCAGACGGCCACGCGTACACAGATTTTCTGAATGAATATTCGGCCGGGCTATTTGGCCATTCGAATGCCGCGATCAAGCGCGCTATCCTTGCAGCACTGGAAGACGGTATCAGCTTGGGCGGCCCCAATCGGTTCGAGGCACAACTCGCCAACTGTTTGACAAAACGGTTCGCAGCAATGGAGCGAATTAGATTTTGTAATACGGGCACCGAAGCGAATATTGCCGCCCTTCAACTGGCACTACACATTACTCGCAGAGATAAAGTATTGTTTTTCAAAGGAGGTTACCATGGAGGATTTATATGGTTCCCGGAAACGCGAATGCCGCTCAACATCAACTTCAACGCAGTAATCTCGCCATTCAACGATGAAGCCGCGTTGGAGGCCGTATTTGGAATCCATGGCGATCGGCTTGGCGCCTGCATCGTCGAACCTGTAATGTCCGCCGGAGGCGCCATACCTGCCGACCGATCTTTTCTTGCGAAACTGAAGGAGAGATGCGACCATCATGGGATCGTATTGATCTTCGATGAAGTGGTATCTTCCCGCCTCGATGTTGGTGGCATGCAAGCGGTTCACGGCATCTACCCCGATATCACTACTCTGGGAAAATACATTGGTGGCGGCCTAAGCTTCGGCGCTTTCGGGGGAAAAGCAGAGCTCATCGATAGACTGGACATGCGCCGGCAAGATGCAGTGCCCCACGCTGGAACATTCAATAACAATATTCTATCGATGGCGGCAGGCCTTGCGGCAGCATCAGTTCTAACTCCCGAGGCCATCGCGCGCATCAATGCACTCGGTGACTTTTTCAGAAGGGAATTTGCGGGCATCTCACCCGATCAATCGAAGATGAGCGCGAGCGGCTTCGGGTCACTGTCATGCGTACATTTCGCGTCCAAGCAGCTGCACGACCTGTTCCATCTGCACCTCCTTCGGAGCGGTTACTACACGGCTCGAAGAGGATCTGTGTATCTCTCGCTTGAAACGACAGAGGAAGAAGTTTCCGGGCTACTTCGGGCCTCAAAAGCCTTTGTTGAACGTTTTGGTTCATACCTTCGATGAACCATGAACCCGATAGGAGGCCCGACTCATCGTGTCGATAAAGCCATACGATCACCCCGAAAAGGTTACGTTAGGTCAACCACAAAAGGGACTAAGCCGCCGTCAGGCGTGGCACATCGCAGACCATATCCGCAAGGAGATAATAAAGCAGGGCCTTAGCCCGGGTGATCGCCTGCCCGGCGAGAAGCATCTCATCGAACAGTTTGGCTTGGCTCGGGCCACAGTTAGAGAGGGTCTCGCGATCCTTGAAGCGCAAGGGCTTGTTTCGATTTCGCCGGGCAGAAGCGGAGGGGTATTGGTCTCTGCCATTCCGACTGATGCCATAACCGACGGCATGGCTGCCTACCTCTATTTCGAAAGCGCAACGTGGTCCGATCTGTATCAAGCGAGGCTCGTGATAGAGCCGTTCGTAGCAGGTCTATCCTTCGACGCGATCGAAGATGATGGCATCAAGCAGATGCAGGAATCCATCGATGAATGTAATCGCGGCGTCAGAGGCGAAATTAGCCCCCGAATGCATAAGATGGCTGAGATCAACTTTCATTCCGTCATAGCCCAGTTCTGCCCAAACCCCATCTTGCGATTGAGCGCGCTCCATCTCGTCCGAGCTATGGAGGACATGGTCGATTCCTTGCTTATCGTAGACACGGACGACGCTGCAAAGCGCATCATCAGGGATCACAAAGTAATCCTCGGCGCATTCATCTCCGGCTCAAAGGCCGATGTGGAAAATCTGATCAGAAAGCACATCGTCGACACAGAGACCGAGCTCCTAAGGCTTGTGCAAGATCAAGGCTCTCGAGCGTTTAGACAAGCGTGAATAAATCGAGCGATACGCTCTGCTCAAGTGCAAATTGTGGGAACTTTATGGCCGACATCAATTCCAAGGTAATCATCACCTGCGCGATCACTGGGTCAATACACACCCCGTCCATGTCGCCTTATCTACCGCTTTCGCCGGAGCAGATCGCGGTTCAGGCTATCGACGCCGCAAACGCCGGCGCTGCTATGTTGCACTTGCACGCCCGTGACCCGGAAACTGGACAACCCACACCCGACCCGAGCGTCTTTCGGCAATTCGTGCCTCGCATCAGAGACGCGACGGATGCGATTATAGCCCTCACCACCGGTGGAAGTGCGTCTATGAGTCTTGATGAGCGCTTGCAAGCCCCGAGCGAATTGAGGCCCGAGATGTGCTCACTTAACATGGGCACGATGAATTTTGGCATATTTCCATTAGCACAGAAGGAACGCACCTGGATCCACCAGTGGGAGAGATCGTTCTTGGAGTCGTCGCGAAGTGGCATGTTCCGGAACACTTTCGCGGATATCGAAAAGATTATATGTCGAATGAGTGAAATGGGAACGCGGTTTGAGTTCGAGTGCTACGACATCGGTCACCTCTATACTTTGGCATACTTTCTTGAGCAATCCTTGGTAAAACCTCCTCTATTCATCCAATCTGTCGTGGGAATACTTGGTGGCATAGGCAGCGACCACGAATCCCTCCAGCAAATGCGAGCAACGGCAGATCGACTTTTCGGAAGCGATTACCAGTGGTCCGTACTCGCCGCGGGCCGAAGTCAGATGCGATTGGGAACAATGGCAGCACTAATGGGCGGGCACGTCCGGGTGGGTTTAGAGGATAATCTTTGGCTCGAAAAGGGACGGCTCGCACCCGATAATGCGTCCCAAGTGACGAAAATGCGGTGCATCCTTTCAGAACTCGGGCTTGAGGTTGCGACACCCTCTCAAGCGCGTGAACTGTTGGGGATCACCACGCGGAGCTAGAAAAATGCCGTCAGCTATCGAGAGACTAAACGCGATTCGGAATGGCGTTGGTGCTGCTCCGCCAATTTACAAACTACTGGATATTTCGGTCGTTGAAGCCAGAGAAGGCGAAGTTTCGTTGCAATTTAGGCCCCATGAAGGCCTTAGGAATCCGATTGGATTGGTTGCGGGAGGAGCAATAGCAACCCTCCTCGACACCGCCCTCGCCTGGGCTTGCGACACTTGCGTTCCCAGCGATCAGGTGTCCACCACAATTGAGCTAAAAGTGAATTTCTTGCGGCCGGTGTCGGTCAGTGGCGGGACAGTCGTCGCAACCGCTCGCGTAATTCATCCAGGTAATCGCATATTGGTAGCCACGGCAGACCTGAGACAAATGGGCATAGATGGTGCTCAAGCTCTCAATTGCGCCGTAGCGACGGCCACGTGTATGATCATACCTGCTACGGGATAGGAAGGCAGGAGCATACGTGGATGATGGATAGAGCTGCCTCGGGGATTTGAACAGCGCGGATAAGTGGAATTCCTGCCTGTGTTTGGCTTAGATGCCGGAAACAGGAGATAGCATGACGAGACGACCGCGCCGGAACCACAGCCCGGCTTTCAAGGCGAAAGTAGCGCTTGCCGCGATCAGGGGCGAACAGACCTGGCGGAACTGTCGCAGCAATTCGACGTGCCGAACAGGTCGCGTTTGTCTTCGACACTGGCACTTGGCCATCCTCGAAAGTAGGGAAAGCCGCTGGTCTGATGAACACATCGCGGCCACCTTAAACCGGATGGGCGATTGCCCAAGGCAAGACCTGGGCGGCAAAGCGCGTCGGCTCAACACGGCGCGCGTGGAATTTGCCTGCCCAACAAGTTGTCCCGCGCGCTCCGTACCAGATTAACGCCACGGATCTTCGCAATCTTCGGGTCGCCACTCGATGACGCCTAAAGGGCGCGCGTGGCAGTCCCCGCCGGAAACTCAAAAATCCAATGTTTGCAGTCACTTGAAGAGGGAGTGTGTAATGAATGCGACGTTGCAAAAACTCTGATGTCGCGCTCAAAGATGGGTAGTGTGCTGAAGGTTCTGCAAATTCACTGAGAGAGGCGGTCATGGCAGGTTGGTGATGTTGAACGGTGAGCGCAACGAATGGCCCACGGCTTTCATGATTGACGGATAGGTTTCTGGCGCTCGGTCAGAACTTCTGCTTTGCCCGCTTCGGCATAAAGTAGGTTCGGATATTGACGAGTGCTTCGGCGACGTCAGCAGCATCCTGGCTTGTCACTTTCCGTTTTGCCTCGCCGAGCTTGCGGATGGGTGCGATGATATCCCCAGTGACGGCATGACCACGAAGAACCGGCTGCCAAAGCCTCGGCGCGTATCCAGTTCCCAACAAAAAGCAGAGGTCCCAATCGAAGATATCAAAGGTCTGATCATCGATCCGGGTGAACCGGGGCCGGTGGTCTTTCGGTGTTTCGGAAAGGCTAGCCGAGATGCGGTTATATTCCGCAACAATGGTCTGTACGGCCCGATGCTCGGTCGTTTCCATCGGCAGGTTCAGGGCATCCGGACCGGTCAGTTCCGGGATCCATTTGCGTGGGTCGATGAACTTCG
Organism: Sinorhizobium meliloti; assembly: GCF_017876815.1. Taxonomy (NCBI): domain Bacteria; kingdom Pseudomonadati; phylum Pseudomonadota; class Alphaproteobacteria; order Hyphomicrobiales; family Rhizobiaceae; genus Ensifer; species Ensifer meliloti. The sequence continues at coordinate 82,715 of NZ_JAGIOS010000004.1, forward strand.
GTCCGATGATGAGAGCCGTAAGATAACCATCGAGACCGCTCATTGACCAGATTGGCGATGCTGGACGGCGTGCCCTGATAAACGCCTCGAACGCCTTTTCATCGAGCTTCGGTCGTGCCGTCGTCCCTTGGCTGTTCTGTGTCATGCCGCCCGTCGCTCCTGACGTGCAATGGCCTCGCGTTCGGCCTTCCAGGCCCATGGGAAGAGCGTATCCATCCGGTTCGCGGGCACCTTGCCCGAGATGATGCGCTCAAGCACATCGGCAAGCCAGACCTCGGGGTCAACACTATTGAGCTTTGCTGTGTTGACGAGCGATGCCAGGACCGCGAAGGACTTGCCACCGCGTTCGTTGCCCACGAACAACGAGTTCTTCCTCGTCAGAGCCACCGATTTCATTGAACGCTCGACCACATTGGAGTCCGCTTCGATCCGGCCATCCTCCAGGAAGGCTGCCAGCCCGTTCCAATGATTGAGCGCGTAGGAGACGGCCTTGCCCAGCGCCGATTTTGACGACACCTCTTCGCTCAGTTCGGTGAGCTGGACCTTCAGTTCTCGCATGATGGGTGCTGTCTCGCGACGCCGTACCGTGAGCCGGGTATCGGCACTTTCGCCGCGCAGTTTCGCCTCGATGCGATAGACCTCGGCGATCCTGGCCAGGATCGACAGCGCCTCCGAAGAGCCGGTCAGCTTGACGACATCGACGAACTTGCGTCGCGCGTGAGCAAGGCAGAACGCCAGCCGCATGGGGGCGACATTGCTCTTCCCCCGGCGCTTGGCCAAGGTTTTATAGGCCTGGTATCCATCGACCTGAAGTACGCCGGCAAACGACGACAGTTGCCCCTCGACCTCGCGAGCGCTGCGGCTTTCAGCAAAAGTATAGGCCACCGCCGGCGGCGCCGGACCATTCCATGGCCGGTCGTCGACCGCCTGCGCCCAGAGTTGACAAAGCTTGGTGCGTTTGCGTCCCGGATCGAGCCGCGGAAGCGGCGTCTCGTCACAAAACACCCTTGGCTGGGAGCGGATGAAGGCGGTAAGCGCATCGTAGAGAAGCTCGAGCCACCAGGCGACCCGCGTCACCCAGGCGCCAAGCGTGCCGCGATCGATGATCACGCCGCAGGAGGCAAGCATCTGCGCCTGGCGATGCAGCGGCAGATGCCAGGCAAACTTCGAAACGGCGATATGGGCTGCAAACGCCGTAGTCACCATGCCGCCGTCCATCACGCGCGCCGGTGCGGGCGCTTGCACAATGACGCTTTCGCAGGCCCGGCATGCATAGCGCGGCCGGATCGTCCGCTTCACCCGGACAACCGCCGGCACGATGTCGAGCGCCTCACTGACGTCCGTGCCGATGCAATGAAGCTCGAACGAGCAGCACGGGCAAATCTTGCTCTCCGGCTCGATGAGCTCTTCATACCGTGAGAGGTGCTTGGGCAAACGGCCGATGTTGCGCGACGGCGATCGCCGCTCCTGTCTTGGCCCTTCAGCCACGGGTGCAACATCGTCATTGGCCGCCTCGGGAATGTCGCTGAGATCGCCAAGCTCGAGCGTCGCCTGCGTCGGGTCGATCGCCGTCATCTTCTCCGATTTCGGTCCAAAGAGCTGACCCTCCAGGAAGGCAACGCGCGCCTTGAGGTCGGCATTCTCCGCATCGAGCGAGAGAATGATCCGGCTCAATTGGGCGGCATCCTGAGGTAAAGGGTCGGGTCGAAGCGGCATGGCTGACCCTAGCACATGTTCCTGAATCTTCAAGCAAATCCAATAAGATCAGCCCACTTTCGTCGGCCGCTTTACGACGTTCCGTTTAACCCGAGTCCAGTCGATACCGGCCAGCAAAAGCGAGAACTCTTGGCTACTCATCTGCATCGCGCCATCGCGGATCGGTGGCCAAACGAACTTGCCCGCCTCAAGCCACTTCGTCGCTAGGATCATGCCCGACCCGTCCCAATAAATGCAGCGCAGGCGATCGCACCGCTTGGCGCGGAACACAAACACGTCACCACAGTAGGGATCAGCCGAAAGCGCTGACGCCACCAGCGCAACAAGGCCATTCATGCCGCGCCGGAAGTCGACAGGCTGCGTCGCCACCATGATCTTCACGCCATTCGGCGAAAGTCCGATCACCGGCGTGCTCGCAACGCTGCCACGATCGCCTGCGCCAACTCGGGCGCCACCGAGCCGATCACGGTCATGCGTGCTCCGGCAATCTCGATCTCAATTCGGCCGGAAGCAACGGAAGCGATATCCGACGACGCGCTCTGGGGAGGCGCTCGTTCTCCAACGACGGTCACCGGCACGAACATGGCCTGCTGCGCGCAGGCTTGCACGGATCGTCGAGCGGTCAGCCCGGCTTGGCGGCGCCAGACATTCAGCAAACCACGGTTGACGCCCCAGCGCCGGGCGACGGCCGAGATGTTCACGTCGGGTTCTGCGCTTTCAGCAAGGATCCGCGCCTTCTCTTCGTCGGTCCAATTCCGCCGCTGTCGTCGACCGGTGATCACCTCGATCCGCCGGTAGACTCCATCATGCCTGGCTTCATCCATGGCTTCATCCATGACTCCAAGCATGGCACCAGCGCGATCTCCAACCATCCCGTTCCACTCCTGCAGATGAAGGAGCTTATCTCGCGGTCTCAATCAGCAAAGAAAAGGTGGGCTGTTCGTCGCGCTCACTGTTGAACGTCACCTGATTCCCTGGAAGGAACGCCACCATGACCAAGACTGAAGGTAAGACTGCCACCAGCGCCCGCTCGGAGCGCTGATAGCGTTCGAACAATTCGGTGGAGAAGTGCCCCGAGCGATCCTGCGGCACCCGCAGCTCGAGCTTGCCCACCCGCGTGATCAGCGTGCGGCCATAGTGGCCCGAACGGTAGCCGAGCCGATCCGGCGTGCGCTCGCCTTTCGCAGCTCCCAGCGCCTCGTCCATCTCCGCTTCCAGCACCTCCTGCATCACCGTGCGGATCACCTCGCGCAGCCCATCGGGGTTCGAAAGCAAAATGGACCTTGGCGGAGATGTATGTGCAAGGGGTGTCGACGCGGAAGGTCAAGGCGATCACCGAGGAGCTGTGCGGCCATGCCTTCTCGGCGTCATCGATCTCGGCAGATTTACCGATGAACGTTCATTCCCGCCGTCCGGATCGTTCCCCGGAAGCTATCGAGAAGCGGCGCAAGGCCGCCGAGCAGGCGCGCGCTGCCAATATCCGGCAGGGCTACGTTCACGATCCTGCCCTCGAGGAGGCGATCGTGCGGTATGTCGCCGGCGACATCACCCGCGGGGAATACCGGCAGCTCATGATTGAGGCGCCTGTCAAGATAACCCCCGATCAACCTTCAAGAGCAGAAGGCCGCCTGCTTAGAGCTGACAGCTTTTTGTTGAGCTTCGCCATGGCTGATGAGCGCCCAAAGGTTCCTACACCTATCCTGTTACGTCAGACGATCCGGACCGGACGAACGTTCTGAAAAACAGATGGGGCATTGAAACCGATCGGAGCTGCGCGTGAATGAGTATCGAGCGACCGCCGTGCGGTTAGCGGAAATTGCTGAAGGCGATGGCCCGGAAGGCAATTTCGACAAAGCTCACCTGAAAGCGCTTCACGGTTACATTTTTCAGGATGTGTATGAATGGGCCGGTCATACGCGCAACGAAAGTCCGATAGTTGAGGGCAGCGCGTAGAGCCGATCGGTGGCCACTCCAAGGGGGCTCGTCATTCCTGCCCTGCCCGCGCATAGAAGTGGGCCTGGACGAGGCGCTGAAACCGATCCGAGAACCGCAGGCCCTTCGCAATGCAACGCCCGAAGAGTTCGCTGAGCGGGCCGGAAGAGTCCTCTCAGAGCTGAATTATGTGCACCCGTTCAGAGAGGGAAACGGACGTGCCCAGGAGGCGTTTATTTCCGAGCTGGGCCGCCGCTACGGCCGCGAAATCGATTTGTCGGTAATCACCAGGCCGCGCATGATCGAGGCGTCAATCGAGATCACGAACGACCCGTCCAGTCCCGTGATGAAGCACGTCATTGAGGACGCGATGAACCCGGGCCGTCGGGAGGCCATTCGATCTGCATTCGAAGACTTGCGGGAGGCCGGTGAAGAGCCTTTGCACCATCATGTTCGCACTACCCGCGCCAGAGAAGAAATCACTGGCCAGATTCTCGGCCACGACAATCGCGTCGCCAGCCTTGTGACCGATCAAGGGATTGTCGTCGCCGATCGCGCGGACCTGCCGGAGAGGTTGCCAGACGACGAGGAGATCACCTTCACTGCCCGGTCGGACTTCTCCCGAGTGGCGCGAGCTGCCGGCCCAGGAGGCGCAATCGCAGCCGGCGCCAACGCCGCAGCCACAGCAGGACCATAACTCGGAGTTTAAGGCGATCGAGGCGCAATCGGTGGCACAGCGCAGTCGGGAGCGTGATGACGACGATCGCGAGCGGTAACCTGCCCACTGGCTCTTTAAGCTGCAAGAGCTATCCGTGAGCGAGGCGCCGATGTTCTGCGCCCTCCCCTTCCGTTGGGTGATTTGCCGGACAAGCTACAATAGCCCCTCCCCCACTCAACCGCTGTGGCGGTCCTCCACTGTGTTGCGGCCCTTCGGGTGCATCGGCTCGCTTCGGCTATCTCCGTTTTTTGCCGTCAACCAACGGAAGGAGACGGCAATGCAGAGCATCAAGGACACCTACCAGGGCATCACCGATACCATCATCGAGCAGCTTGAAGCCGGCACAAAGCCGTGGATCCGGCCCTGGCGCGGAAACAGCCGCGGCTCCCTCGTCCCGCGCCGCGCCACCGGCGAAGCCTATCGCGGGATCAACGTCCTGATGCTGTGGCTCGCAAGCGAGCTCGCCGGCTATGAGGAAAACACCTGGATGACCTACCGCCAAGCTCAAGATCTCGGCGGCCAGGTCCGAAAGGGCGAGAAAGGTTCCCTCGTCGTCAAGTACGGCACCTTCACCCCCAATGAGCGCGAGGATGACGACGAACGCGCAATTCCCTATCTCAAGGGCTACACGGTCTTCAACGTCGAGCAGATCGAGAACCTTCCAGACCCGTTCTATCGACCGGCGGAGGAGCTGCCGGCGACGCCAGTTCCGCATCTTGAGACTGTCGAAACCTTCGTCCGCAACACCGGCGCAGCGATCACCTACGGCGGAACGACCGCCTGCTATCGTCCCGCCCCTGACGACATCCTCATGCCCGATCGGGCACGCTTCGTCGACGAGGTTCACCTCTACTCGACCGTGCTTCACGAGATGTCGCATTGGTCAGGCGCAAAGCATCGCCTGGACCGTGACTTGAGCGGCCGTTTCGGCAGTGAAAGCTACGCCGTCGAGGAGCTGGTTGCCGAGCTCTCGGCTGCGTTCCTCTGCGCTGATCTTGGAGTGGCCCACGATCCTCGCGACAATACCGCAACCTATCTGGAAAGCTGGCTCAAGGTGCTGAAGAACGACAAGCGGGCGATCATCACCGCGGCCGCCAAGGCTCAGGCAGCAGCCGACTATCTGCACGGGCTGCAAGCGCGGAAGCAGCGCAGGGCCGCCGCTTAGCGGCGTTCGCTCCTCCGCTTCATTTGGCACGCCATCGAGCGACCGCTTCTGCGACATCGGGAGTCGCCAAGCCACCTTGGAAGAACGCTATTCCTGGAGAGGATAGTCGCTTCGTGACCAGCCAGTACCGGTCGCTTCGTGCTGTCAGATACATTGGCGAGTCGCAACGCCTGCAACCGATTCGGTCGCAGAGTCCAATTTTGCGGCGGCTTAAGCTCAGTTTCTCTACTGGAGTTGTCAACTGACAATTCATGTAAGTCTTTGATATTACACACAGTGGCGGATTCGCCGCAACCGTTAATCTCAGTTAACTAAAAACTCCTTGACGCGAACCCGTGTTTCAAGATCATTTGCGGAAACTTCATTGAATTTTTGGATTTTGCGTGAATGGCGACGAAAGCTGCGATTGTTGAAAACCGACAGAAGCGTGCCCGTGTTTCAATCGACGAAACGATAGCGCACGACTCGGCCTCGCTTAGTGGCCAGCTGCAGATCTTATTCGAGAAGCTCTTTTCGCCAAACGCCAGTAAAACGCTGCGGCGTTTCAGTAGCACGGAAGCCGCAAAGCTTCTCGGTGTCACTGACAGCTACGTTCGTCACATCGCCTCGCAGGAAGAGGCCGTCACATCCGAAAAGACTGCGGCAGGTCGAAGGACATTCTCGCTTGAAGAAGTGAACATGATCCGGCAGCTTCTCGGACGAACGAAGCCAGCGTACTTGCCCGGCCGCCGCGAAGGCGATCACGTTCAGGTGGTCGCGGTGACCAATTTTAAAGGCGGGTCTGGCAAAACAACGACCACAACGCATTTGGCCCAGTATCTTGCCTTGCGCGGCTATCGTGTTTTGGCGGTCGACCTCGATCCTCAAGCCTCCATGTCAGCCATGCTCGGCTTCCAGCCTGAGTTTGATGTGAACGACAATGAGACGCTCTACGGTGCTATCCGTTACGACGCCGAACGGCGGCCAGTAGGGGAGGTGGTCCGGCAAACCTATTTCGCCGGTTTGGACCTGATACCGGGGAACCTGGAGCTTCACGAGTTTGAGCACGACACGCCGCGGGCGCTCGCATCTCGGGACTCGGCCGATACCGACATGTTCTTCATGCGCGTCGGCAATGCGCTCATGGATCTAGAGGATCGCTACGATGTCGTAGTTATCGACTGCCCGCCGACACTTGGCTTCCTCACGCTCTCGGCACTGTGTGCGGCAACTTCGGTGCTGATCACCGTTCACCCGCAAATGCTCGATGTCGCATCGATGAACCAGTTCCTATCGATGACCTCGGATCTGCTCGGGGTGGTGAAGGAGGCCGGAGGTAATCTTGACTACGACTGGATGCGGTACCTAGTGACCAGGTACGAACCCAACGACGGGCCTCAGGCACAAATCGTTGCGTTTCTCAGAAGCCTTTTTGGCGAACGCGTTCTGACTTCGATGATGGTCAAGTCGACCGCTGTCTCTGACGCTGGCCTATCCAAGCAGACGATCTACGAGGCGGGCCGCGAAACGATGCACCGACAAACCTACGACAGGGCCGTTGAAGCTATGGACAGCGTGAACTCCGAAGTCGAGGCGCTCATCCGAACTGCATGGGGTAGGGCATGAAAGGCAGAGACATTCTCAAGAGCATGGTGAACTCGGCCGAGCACACCAAGACGGAAGCTCCGCAAACGCCGGTGGCACACAAGCCAGCCGGCGCTGTCCGTGCGATGAACCTGTCGCTCGGGCGTTTGAATGAAGAGGCAGCGGCGGCCAAGGAATTGCGCGAGGCGATCGCTGCGGGCGACAAGGTCGTTGAACTCAATCCCGCTCTCGTAGAGGTCTCATTTATTCGGGATCGCATACCGCTCGAAGGGGATCCGCAATTTGACGAGCTAAAGGCGTCGATCGCAGACAGCGGCCAGCAGGTGCCCATCCTCGTCAGGCCGCACCCCACTAGGACGAGCAACTATCAGGCGGCATACGGCCACAGACGTCTGCGTGCTGCAGCCGACCTCGGCCGGCCCGTCAAGGCGATTGTTCGTAACCTGACTGATGAGCAAGTCATTCTCGCACAGGGCCAGGAGAACGGCCCTCGTGTTGACCTCAGTTTCATTGAACGGGCTCTGTTTGCACGCCGTTTGGAAGAACACGGGTTCGACCGCGATACGATTGCCAAGGCATTGTCTGTCGACAAGCCGGAGATCTCCCGGCTGTTGCAAGTTGCTGAAGGTGTCCCATCTGAAATTATCCTGGCTGTAGGCCCGGCCCCGAAAGTCGGGCGGCCGCGCTGGCTGGCTTTCGCCGAGAGGCTGAAGGATAGCGAGTCGACCAAACGGCTCGAGAAGGAAATTGAGGCGCCTGATTTTTCGGCGGACGAGACCAACAAGCGATTCGATCGTCTATGGAAAGCTATGACGGCAACCGAAAAAAGATCGAAGGATGTCGAAGCGGTGCGAACCAAAAAAGGCTTACCTCTCGCATCAATCGAACGCAATGCCCGCGGTTCGAAGATCACGGTGACATCGGCAGAGTTCGCAGAATTCCTTTCCTCACACATGCATGAGTTAGTTGCGAGGTTTGAGCAGGAAAAACACGGAACATCAGCGGACTGATTAAATTGTCAGCTGACAATCGGAGCAAGTAGGAGATTAGAACCGCAAAAGAAAAAGGCCCCCCAAACGTCGCCGTCGTGGAAGCCTCTCTCATATCTAAGCAATCTGAGAATCGCATTTCCCCGAATCCCCGTCAAGAGTCTTTGGCGCCGTTTTTGGTGAGCGGATTTCTTTTGCCTTCTGAAAGGTGAAGGAAATGCAGGTTGGAAATGTGACGACGCCCTTCGGGCGGCGGTCGGTTACGCTTGCCCAAATTAAAGGGCAGATGCGGACGGCCGAAATAAAAGCCGGCAAGAAAGCCGACAAATGGAAGGTGTTTCACGACGCTTGCGATGCGAGGGCGGTGCTCGGCATCCAGGACCGTGCTCTGGCGGTCCTGGATGCGCTGTTGACGTTCTACCCGGACAACGAGCTTTGCGAGGAGCGGGGTCTCGTTGTATTCCCGTCGAACGACCAGCTTTCGGTCCGCGCACACGGCATCGCCGGCACGACTCTGCGCCGGCATCTTGCCGCGCTTGTCGACGCCGGCCTGATCCAGCGCAAGGACAGCGCCAACGGTAAGCGCTACGCCCGGAAGGACGAAACTGGCGGAATCGAAGAGGCGTTCGGCTTCAGCCTAGCGCCGCTGCTTGCGCGCGCCGAGGAGCTCGCGCACGCCGCGCAGCAGGTGGCGGCCGAGCGCAAGCGGTTCCGCATCACTAAGGAAGCGCTGTCGATCTGCCGGCGCGACGTCCGCAAGTTGATCAGCGCTGCGGCAGAGGAGGGGGCTGCCGGCGACTGGGGACACATCGAGGAGATGTTCCTCGGCCTGACCGGGCGTATCCCCCGCACGCCGACGGTTGCCGACCTACAGCAAATCCTCGAGGAAATGGAGATGCTGCGCGAGGAAATCATCAACCGGCTGGAAATTCAGGAAAATTCCGAAAATATGGACAGCAATGCTGTTCAAAATGAACGTCACTTACAGAATTCAAATACCGAATCCAGCAATGAACTTGAACCTAGCTCCGGAAAAGAGCAGGGGGCGAAATCGAGCCAAGCCATCCGGCCGACAAAAGAGCCGACAAAGGCATTTCCGCTTGGTATGGTGCTGCAGGCATGCCCAGGTATCCGCGACTATGGGCCGAGCGGTAATGTCGAAAGCTGGCGAGACCTGATGTCGGCTGCGGTGGTTGTCCGATCGATGCTCGGCGTCAGCCCCAGCGCCTATCAGGACGCCTGCGAGATCCTTGGACCGCAGAACGCCGCGGCGGTTGTCGCCTGTATCCTCGAAAGGGCAGGGCACATAGAGAACGCCGGCGGCTACTTGCGCAATCTGACACGCAAGGCTACCTGCGGCGAGTTCTCGCTTGGGCCAATGTTGATGGCGTTGTTGCGGGCGAACGGCGCCACGGGCCGTAAGGCTTCGTAGCGTCCCCTACGTCTTTGCGCCAGTGCAGATGGTTTCCAGGAGTTCAATCGTCATTGACTGAGCCACGCGCGGAATATCGGAGAAGCCCTCTCGGTACAGAAGTCTCGTCATGATGGTTTCCGCGAACCGCGGGTTCATCTGGCGAGCAACTTTTAGCGCCGCCTCGCATTTATCGTGGAAGGCCTTTAAGGCCTCATCGAGGTACTCCACGCCGTGAGTTTTCATGACGCAAGCGATGTCGAACATGTCGCGGGGCTGCATCGCGGCACCGCGGTAGTAAACCTTCTTGGCGATGATCTCGCCGGGGGTCTCGAGCAGAACGTGTCGTCCGCGCACCTCCGCTCTCACCGTCGGATTGCCGGTCAGGCTAGGGGCACAGATAAAGTCGATTTCGCCAACGTTCTCGAAAACAATCTTCAATGTCCGCGATCCATCGGACTCATAGCCGTCAGGGTTGATGTCGAGAGCGTATCCCTGTGTCTTCGGATTCAGGTATGGCAGAAGTTGCGGATCATCGAGGAAGATGTCGACGTCGAAACTCTCACGGTGATCGATCTGGAGCATCAGGGCTGTACCGCCCCCAAAAGTCCAACTGTCGATCATAGCAAGTTCGGAGTTTGCTTGTTCGATGATGCGGCAAGCCTGTTCAAACAGGTCGCTCCATCTGCTGACCGGGTGTTCGACCAACTACGCCGCCCGCGCCAAAGGGAGGGAATAGCCAGCAAGTGCCGAGAACTTCCGCGCTAGATCGGAGGCGGCCATGGGATCAACGTGCATTTCGTCCAGAAACGAGATCTGAAGACTTTCGTCGACCTCGGAAAAGAAGGAAAATGCTGAAGGATCGAAAGAGACTGCGCTGGCAGGATCGGAAATCTTCGCCGCCAGCTGCTCAGCCGAAAGGGTCGTCCCATAAGGGGCGTTGACAGTGGACAGAACCTTTACTGCAACGATCGACATCTTCCTGAACCATAGAACACCTGGAATTCTACATATACCGCGGCGATGTTTGCGAAACAAGGATCGCAGGTGAGGAGGTCGACTCCGGCGAACTTGAGTTCTGTCGGGGCCGCACGCGACGGCGCAGGCCAGGCCGAGCTGGAGAGCTTGAAAGCACAACTGGAGGCGGCACGACACGCAGCCGGCGAGGCGATCGGCGTGTTCTACGATCCCCGCCAGAACGCCGAGCACGCCGCCGACCTGCAACGCTCGCATAGCTTGAGGGAAGAGATGGCGTCGCCGATGCAGCGTGCTGAGGCCTGGGGCAGGGCAGCATCGGGTGCTGACGAGCACGATAGATCGGCGGCGGAAGCGGAGCCGGAAGAATAGGGGTCGTTTGAGAACCGAGCCGATGCAGTCTTCGGGGCTTAGTTACGCTTAGACGATCAGCCGGGCCGCCCGTCCATTCTTTCGTTCCGCATTGTTGTAATAGCTGGCCGCCTGGGTCACCGATTTGTGCAGCGACTGCTGCATCGCCTCTGGAAGAGGGATGCCGCGGTTGGCAGCCTCGGTCAGATAGCCGGATCTCAGCCCATGGGCCGAAAACAGCGCCGGATCAAGGCCGGCCTGTTCACAGCGTGCTTTCAGGACCAGATTGACAGACTGCGGCGTCAGCGCCCGTCGGTCGATGTTGCCCCACTGATCGATGCGCCGGAACACCGGGCCGTCCTTGATTTGCGCGTCGGACAGCCATCGCTTCAACACGGTCACCGGCCGGCCGATCAACAGCACATGTTCGTTCTCATCGGCGGTCGTCGTCTTGGTGCGGCCGAGGCGGATCGACAGGCAGGGCAGGGGAGGGGAGTTTTCGTCGGCGGGATTGGCGCGCACCGGCTCCTCGTCGGCGAGATCCTCGACGCGCAGCGCCGCCACTTCCGAACGGCGCCGGCCGCCGGAAGCGAAGGCGGCTAAAAGCAGTGCCCGGTCGCGTGCATCCACAAGTCTATCACCGGCGCAGGCCTCAAGCAGTTTCGTCAGGATATCGAGGGTTACCGCCTTCTTGCTCTTGCGCTGGCGCGGGCGGTTGCTCGCCTTGACCGCCAGCCTCACTGCGCTCTTCAGCGACGGTGCACCGAAGGCGCCGGTGAAACCGCGCCAACGGGTGAGGATCGACCAGGAGGTCAGCCGCCGCCGCACCGTGCCCGGCGCGTGTGGCCCGTCGGCCCTGAGCAGGCGCTCGGCGCGCAATCCGACCTCGACATCCGCTGGCATGCCATGGCTCGAATCCTCGGCGCGCTTGACCGGATCCCAGAGGTGATGGGCGACGAACTTCAGGAGCAGTGCTTCCGGCGCCGGCCAGGGGAGGGGGTCACCGGTGGCGAGGCGGCACCAGGCCTCGAGGTAACCGAGGTCGGAGGCCAGCGCGCGTAGCGTATTCTCGCCCATGCCCTCCTGCGCCAGGTGTTTGAGTGTGGCGACGTCGTCGTCAGTCAGCAGCGCGGCGAGCTGGTCGCGGCGGTCGAAGGGCAGGATGGCGTCGAGCGCGTCGAGTTCTTCGGCGCGGCTGGCAATGGGTGTCGATGGCACGATCGTCATCGCGGCAGCCTGTCTTCGTCATAGAGATCATCGTGCGCCGACGTCATATCATGTTCCCGCCTCGGCTTTCCTTCCGCAGCGAGCATCCAAACCGCGTCGACCGAAGAGACTTTTCCATCCTCAACCAGTTTGCTGCCCGGGCGGTGGGCCGTGTCAGGAAGAGTCCCTGCGATTTCATCTGAGGGGGAATCATCCCCTCCCGAAAAGAAGCTGAGCTGAGCTATAGGCCATCCGGCCCGGCACACATAGACTTCGTCCTGCCGGCACGCCAAATCGATCAGCTCTTCCAGCCGTTCTGCCGCCTCCTCGACGTCTATGAATATCTTCATCGGCATCGCTACCAAACCCGTTCATGCAGCACCGCATCGAAGGCGCCGTCGACTGAAACAAGGGCGCAATGTTCGAGCCGCGCCTGTGCGGCGAGTATGCGGTCCCACGGATCGCGGTGATCCCATTCGAAAGCGGCCGCCAGTTCGGCATGCAAATCGGTGATGGCAAGGGTCTGCAAACCGCTAACCGAGACTGCGGCACGCAACTCCTGTGGTTTGAGATCAAGCTTTTTCAGCCGCATCTTGTTGTCCAGCTCGTAGAAGGAGACAGCGCTGACAAGGATGGTGTTTGCCTTGTCCTCAATCAGCGATCGTGCCGTTAAGGAAAGGCGGTCACTGCCGATTGTCCACCAGTAGACCGCGTGGCTGTCGAGCAGCACCTTCATTTGGAGGTCTCGCGGCCGTCGGGTCCGCCCCGCCAGATGCCGACATCGTCATTCCAGTCGCCGGCGTCGATTGCAGCCTGCTCAGCGTCGACCTCGTCGAACAGGTCATCAGGCAGACCGCGCTGGCGAAGGAGGCCGAAGGGGCGTTTTCCGCCATCGGCCGGCCCGATGCGTGCATAGACTTCGTTGCCGCGCATAATCGTGATTTCCTCGCCCTGGTTGGCGCGTTCGAGCACCTCGGCGAAATGCTTGCGGGCTTCACTGATCTTGTACGTGGTCTGGGGCATCAGGGCCTCCGTCGTTCGACGCGTATGGCCACCATATCAATGGTTTGAGAAGCGTACAACCACGATGTACATCGCACTATCGATACTTGAATACTATCGATAATGATCGCATGCGGGAAATCGGCGTCCGTGTGGCGGAAGCATGAGGCGGGATAGCTTCCGTTTGTGAAATTTGAGGCGTCAATTCACGTGCTTAACGATACGTAGAACCTTCCCGTCTTGGCCTTTGACGAAGTGCCGGTCAATGAATTCGGTGACGGTAGCAGGGGTGCAGGTCTGGCTACCCAAGGTCGTGAAATTAATGCAGTAATGGTGGGAACTGGGCCAGCGAGGGGGCGGAGGAATGGCTACCTATTTTCACGAATACTTCGGCGTAAGTCGCGATTCCGTAGACGACTACGGCGCGTTCAATGTGTCGATCATCAACGATCTCCCCTTGTTCATTGACCCATTTTTGCTCTTCCATAGCTCGAACGCGGAGTATCAAAACCTTCACGAGTCCATCCTCCAGTATATTCGGTTCCTGCGGGACGAGGTCGTCGCCGGCAGAGTGAACCGTGACCGGATCAAGGCTTGGTTTCATTTTCCGGAGGTGCGGCAAAACTGGCTGGGATTTTCCTTGGTCGGTAACGGCGGTTCTGGGCTCGGCAGAGCATTTGCTAATTCGCTTAGCGAGAACCTTGCGGAACTTTTCGCGGATTTTGGCGCCGAAAAGGTATCGAAGAGCAGCCATCTTGAGAAAGTTTGCCTAGTTCGGGACGGCGTGGGCCGCGACAACATCAGCGACTTCACCACTAACCTAATTATGGACTTCCTGTGCCGCTATACGGAGACATTCGCAGTCGCCAACATCGACCCCAAGCTGCTCAGGAAGGTGTGGGTCAACAAGGCGATGTTCAACTACGGTACAGGCACCTGGCAACGGCGACAGTATACCCTTCCGTGGCTCGCCCGTGAAAACGACTTTGTGCTGCTGACGCCCAAGGACATTCTGACTCGCGAGGAAAACTGGATAAACCGCACAGATATGATCCGGGACTTTGAAGAGATTCCAATGGCCATCCCAGACGCCGAGCTCCGTGGCCAGGTCTTCGCCTATTTCGAGAAGGAGCTTGCGAGGCCGGCGGAAGGTGAAGTTACGCAGCGCCAGCTCGACGAGGCAGCCGCCAAGACGTTCATCAAGTTTCCGCTCCTGGTGGACTACTACATAAAACACAAGGAACAGACCGGCCAAAAGGCCGTCAACATCAGCTCCGACCGCGTGAGTGAAACGCGCTTGGTTTTCGAGGAGCACGTGCGGGAAATGCAAAGGCTCCTCGCCGAAGTAACCGGTTTCTATACCTTGCCCGGGGGCACCTACGAGGAAACACACCAGCGACTGGCGTTTCTAAAAGACGTCATCGAGAACAAGGGCGGGCACCGGATTTTCTGGCACAACGGTAAGGCCATTCAACGGGAGCAGGATCTGCATGTGCTGACTCGCCTCATCTGGTTTGGCTCCCCATCGGATGTCGGAGCAGAAGCCAACGACGGCCGCGGCCCGGTCGACTATAAAATATCACGTGGCGCCTTCGACAAGACGTTGATTGAAATGAAACTCGCCAAAAACACCGCGCTCCGGCGCAACCTTGAAAAGCAGCTACCGATCTACCAAGCCGCCAGCGACGCGAAACACGGGATCAAGGCGATCATCTACTTTACGTTAGAGGAAAAAATGCGGGTCACTGCCATTCTGAAGGATCTCGAGATCGATGGGCATGCCGACATTGTGTTGATTGACGCCCGCATCGACAACAAACCTTCAGCGTCGAAAGCGGCGTAGGCGGTCTTTCCCGTATTCTACCCGCGCCGGCTTCAACAATTACTTGACGATCCTGCGAGCTGCGAAGAGCAGTCAAGGTTGTGTGCGTCAAGTTCTGCAAAATTGGGCGGTCATGCGTGCTGGTCATGCGGCTTGACGGAGTGCGAGTTTCTTGTGCTCTCGCAGGTCGTCCATGTTGATGTAGCGATTGGCCTCCATCCAGTTTTCGTGGGTTTCGACGGCGAGCGCGCGGACGAGGCGTAGGCAGCTCTCGGTATTGGGAAAGATGCGCACGACGTAGGTTCTGCGGCGGATTTCCTCGTTGAGGCGTTCCAGCATGTTGGTGCTCTTGAGGTGCTTGTGATGCTGGCGCGGCAGACGAAAGAAGGTCAGCGTCTGCTCGATGGTTTCCTCAACCCAGGAGGTCAGGCGCGGATAGCGGACCGACCATTTTCCCAGCCACGCGGCGAGATCGGCCTTCGCCTCATCAAGGTCGCGGCGATCATAGAGCCATCGAAGCTCCTGCAGGCAATCGTCGCCATGTTTGCGCGGCAGGTGATCGAGGGCGTTCCTGAGGAAATGCACGTAACAGCGCTGCCAGGCAGCTTCCGGGATCACCTCGCCAATTGCCGCGACGAGACCGGCATGGTCGTCGGAGACCACCAGTTCGACGCCCTTCAAACCGCGCCCTTTCAGCCTGACGAGGAAGTTCTTCCAGGCGCAACGGCTTTCACGGCCGGCCATCTCGACCGACAGGATCTGCCGCCGTCCGTCCCAGTCGATGCCGACAGCGATCAACACCGCCTGGCTCATCACCACACCGGCCTCGCGCACCTTCTCATAACGGGCATCGAGAATCAGGTAGGCAAACGGCTCTTGAAGCGAGCGCTCGGCAAAGGCCTTCAGGCTCTCGTCCAGCCGCTTGTTGATCGCCGAGATCGATGACGCCGAGAAGGCATGGCCGCACAGCTCCTCGGTGATCGCCTTGACCTTCCGCGTCGACACCCCTTGCACATACATCTCCGCCAAGGTTGCCACCAGCGCCCGCTCGGAGCGCTGGTAGCGTTCGAACAATTCGGTGGAGAAGTGCCCCGAGCGATCCTGCGGCACCCGCAGCTCGAGCTTGCCCACCCGCGTGATCAGCGTGCGGCCATAGTGGCCCGAACGGTAGCCGAGCCGCTCCGGCGTGCGCTCGCCTTTCGCAGCTCCCAGCGCCTCGTCCATCTCCGCTTCCAGCACCTCCTGCATCACCGTGCGGATCACCTCGCGCAGCCCATCGGGGTTCGAAAGCAAAATGTCTTTGACGGCGGCGCTGGCTGTCTTACCTTCAGTCTTGGTCATGGTGGCGTTCCTTCCAGGGAATCAGGTGACGTCAACATCACCAGCCTGCCATGACCGCCTCTCTCAGTGAATTTGCAGAACCTTCAGCACACTACCAAGGTTTGCGCTGATGGTCTTTGCAGGGCCGACTTCTTCGGCTCCAGCCCCACACCTGCATCTCCCCTCGTCGGCCGGCATCCTTCGCCGGCAGGTCCGCAGATCGTGTCTTGCGGAGGAACTGCCGTGGTAAATGGTTGGCGATCAGGAAGCGGCCAATCTCATCGCCGTCGTGGCATCGCCGGCGCGATCGGCGCGCGCGCTTTTCACCGACATGGTTCAAAGAGACCGGCCTGTTTCGGTATCTGGAGTACCGCGGCACCGACCCCCAAAAGCCCGAGAACCTCGTCCCGCAGACGGATGAACTCGCGGCTTGACCGGTCTTGGCGTGCTTGCTCGGGATTCGAAAGAATCGTGGCATGCGGCCGGGGTGAGGCTGCATGACAACGATCCGGTGCCCGACCGCCTCGTCGACGTCATGCGTCACCAGCAGCGCTGTCGTCCCCTCATGTTGAACGATGCGCTTGAGTTCGTCCTGCAGTCTGAGGCGCGTCAATGCGTCCAAGGCACCGAGCAGCTCGTCAAGCAGCAGGAACCGCGGCCGGTTGACGAGCGCCCTGGCAATGGCAACACGCTGGGCCATTCCACCCGACAGCTGTGCCGGGTAGGATTTCGTAAACTGTGTCCGGCCAACGAGCTCGATATGCTCGCGCACCGTCTCCTGCTTCGCGGATCTTGACAAGGGGCTGCGTCGAAGGGCAGCTGCGACATTTCCCTCGACCGTCAACCAGGGCAACAGTCTGTGATCCTGAAAGACGATCGAGCGATCGAGACCAGGCCGACGGACGGGCGCGCCGTCGACCAGGATATCCCCACTGTAGTCGAGATCGAGGCCGAGAATAAGCCGCAACAAAGTAGACCTCCCGCAGCCGGACGCGCCGACGATCGTGACGAACTCTCCGGACTTGACGGAAAGATCCACACCGGTAAGCACCTTCAGCTCTCGCCCTGCGACGGTGAAGCTCTTGTCGAGATGACGGATTTCAAGGGTCGGCGCGACATCAACCTGAAAGGTGCGCGATGGGTATCTCTCGTTCATCTCGTTCTTCTCCTGAGGCCGCGCCCGTAATGTGTCAACGGTCATGGCGCGCCTCCGTCTTCCACGGCTGGATGAAGTGTTCCAGGTATCCAAGGACGGCGTTTAGCGACAGACCAATCGCTGCGATGACGATCATGGCGACGATGACAAGTTCCAGCTGGAAGAGCTGGCGGCCCCAGGTCATTAGATAGCCGAGCCCGTCGAAGGATGCGAACAGCTCGACAATCACCAGGCTCTGCCACGCGTCGGCCAATCCTTCGCGAACGCCGGTGAACAGAGACGGCAGTGCGGTCGGCAGGACAATTGCTGATACCGCTGCATCGGTGTGAAATCGAAGACGCGACCGAGTTCCACAAGGTTAGGGGAGACACCGGCGATGCTGCGCTTGGTCGCCAATATCACCGGTATCGCCGTCGACCACGCGATGCAGACATATTTGAGCTCCTCGTCGATGCCGACGAACAAAACGAGGAGAGGCAGCCAAGCCAGCATGTTGACCTGTGCAACGGCGGTGAAGACCGGCCAGACGAATGATCTGACGACGGGCAGGAGTCCCAGGGCGGCCCCGGCGAGCAGACCGGACAGCGCTCCGATCGAAAAACCCACGGCGACGCGCCGCAAGCTTACAAGGGTGTGCTCGATGAGTGACCCGTCACGCCACAGCTCGACGATGGTCGCCCAAACCACCTCGGGAGCGGGCAGTATCTGCTGAGGAAGCCAGCCGAAACGCGACGAAAGTCCCCATGCGAGCAACAGGACAAGTGGCAAAGAGATCGTGTAGGCCACGTTGGCCAAAAACGGCAACAGGTTGGTCAGTCTTTGCTCTACGGGCCGGGGAGCCGAAGCGGTCAAGGTCATCTAACGCCCTCATTGGCAAAGGTCCGCCCGCGCCGTGTGGCGCAGGCGAGCTCGATGATATCCAGTTGCTTTGCTTCTTGTTGAGATCGCCGAGCTTGGCGATTTCGCCGTTGGCGTCGTAGCTTGACCAGTAGTTAACCAGCTTCAGGTCCTTTAGCGCCTGCTGCAGGTATTTCGGCTCCAGCCAGGCATCAACGTCGACGTCGCCCTTGATCAACCCATAGGCCTTAGCCCGGGCGACCTGGTCCTTGTAGCGGGCGATGATGAAGTCATCGATCAGCGGGTTGAGACGGTTGGCAAGCGTATCGGCCTCGATGTCACCTTCGAAGGCATCCTTGGGGAAACCCGAAAGCGACCAACCGTCGAAGACCTCGTCCTTATTCGCGGGATCGGAGGCGAAGGCGGCTGCCTTAATGAAGGTGGTGACCACGCGCTGCGTCACATCAGGATGGGCCTGTTCGAAGGCGGCCGTGACCAGATAGGATGTGTGGCGGCCGAGTGTCGGATCGTCGCCCTTGGTGGTATAGGCGATCTTCACGATCCCTTTCTTCGCCAGCGCCAGGAATTCCGGACCGCCAAACACGGCGTCGACATTGCCGGAGGTGAGGGCCGCTGCGGCAGCGCTTGTGTCGAGATTGATGAAACGGACGTCCTTTTCCGTGAGGCCGTGGGTGGACAACACGCGATCGGTGGCGAGCTGCAGATTGGTTCCTTTGAAGAGGGCAACCTTCTTGCCCTTCACGTCGTCGATCGACTTTATATCGCTGTCGATCGGCACGGCGAGATAGATCGGTTCGTGGCTCCAGCCCGCGCGAGCGGCCAACGATTGCTGGCAAGTCGCCGAGCAGGAAGAAATCGAGCTGCTTTGCAGCAACGGCTTCGTTGAGCGCAGGACCAGCACCACGGAAGTAGGTCCACTCGACCTTGATGTCCTTATCGGTGCGGAATTCCTTTTCGATGAGCTCTCGGGCCCGCGCATAGGACGTGGCATCCCCTTGCAAATATTGCCTGTTGTCAAGGCCAGTTCCTGGGTGGCCGAAGCGGATGGTCAATCCCTCGGCTGAGACCGAGCTAAGCGAGGCGAGAAGTGCGGCAAGCGCCGCGGCGATACGAAGTTTCATGGTCTTTCCCCCTGTTCAGCGCCGCTCACGCTGCCTTCGCCGCCGGTTTGGCCGTCTTGACATGGGTTACGGCGACCGTCGACACTAACCGGCACGTCACCGTCAACGGTGGCGCGGCGGACGACCCGGTGCTGGTCACCATAGTCGTTGACCGCATAATGCTGGGTGGCTCGATTATCCCATATGGCGACATCGCCTGCCTGCCAGTGCCACCGCACGGTGTTTTCCGGGGCCGTTACGTAGGATTGGAACAGCTCGTAAAGTTTTGCGGAATCGCTCTTGGACAGGCCGACGAGGCGCTGCACGAAATTGCCGAGCAGCAGCGACTTCTCCCCGGTTTCAGGATGGACGCGGACAACCGGATGCTCGGTCTCGTAGATCGTCGAGGTGAAGACTTCCTCGAAGTGCTTCTTCTCCTCAGCGCTGGCGCGAGGGCGCACGGCCGCGTAGTCGTAGGCATTGCTGTGGATCGCCCAAAGATTGTCGGCCAACAGTTTCAGTGGCGCCGGCAGGCTCTCATAGGCGGCGTGGGTGTTGGACCAGATCGTATCGCCCCCCGCCGTCGGAATGACGACGCCACGAAGAACCGAGAATTTCGGATAGGCATCGACGAAGGTCACATCGGTGTGCCACTGGTCTGCCCGACCGCCGCCGCGACTGGAATCGAGATTGAGGATTGAGGCGGTGCCGGCAGTCGGTCCCTGTGTGGGATGAGGGACAAGGTCACCCAGACGCCGCGCGAACAGTTCCTGTTCTACCTCGTCGAGATGTTCCTGGCCGCGGAAGAAGATGACCTTGTACTTCAGAAGCAACTGGTTGATCGCTGCTATAGCTACGTCGGAAAGGTCTCCGCCAAGGCGGACGCCTCTGACTTCGGCTCCGACACGGCCGGTCAGCGGTACAACGTCGGACTCAGGGATGGTCTGATTGACAAGGACTGGATTGCTCATGGGAATCTCCGGTTGATAGTAGAAGAAGACAGCGGTCATATCTGGCCAGCGAGACGTCCGCCGGGCACTGAGTAAATCTCGTCGCCGATGCCCGACGTAGCTATCAAAGAGGACATCTGAGGGAATCTATAGAGATAAGGTTCTAACTTTACATGGACCCACGAAACAACGATCTCCGTTGCTAGCGCCTGGGTATCGAATTCTCTAAGGCCATCCAACTCAGGTTCTCCACAGGCGGCACATGGCCTCAGCGTTCAGCCGTGCCTGCCCGCTCGGGTCGCAGCAATCACGGAGCAACGACGCCCGGCCGGCCGCCTGTCCTGCAGGCGATCCTCACCCTCCCGCTTGAGATTGACGCCATTCATGTCGGTTGGAATTCAAAACACGCAGCCCTTCTGCGGTCCCGGAGCGGCAGCTGGCGGAGATCGTGTCCGTCGAGATAGAGCGGATCAAGACAAAGAAGCCTTCGTGAGAGTCATGCAGCCTGGGTTTACGGTACGGCCAGGCGCGCGTTGCAATGCGCTTCAGATCGCCCTTTTTTGTCAAACAGGCAGGCGCTGCCAACGTCGGGCAGGGCTATGTTTACGATCCAGTGCTCGAGGCGGCCAACGCTCGCTATATCTCCGGCGACATTACCACGGAAGAGGTTCGAGAAGAGATGCTGGCGCGCTTAAAGCGCGCCTGATCTTCGATCAGTGATTTGAACAAGCCGCCTGCATTCTGAACTGACCCCCGAAAGTTGCACACCCGATTGTGGTGACGTGTTCGTGCTCCGACCCAAGCGATGCGATCGCTTGCGATGCATTTAGGGGATGGCGATGGCATGATCCTAGCGACGAAATGACCGGAGCAGAGCAGAAATGGCCGTGTCGTAATATAGCTAGATATATCTTGACATATATTCTGAAGATGGTTGAGTGTTCGCAATGATATCGCCGCTACCCTCTCAGCGGCGCCTAATATATATCCCGATATATTCTCCTGACTCTTGCTTATCCAAAAGGCTTCTATTAGACCGCTCTCTATGAAAGAGAAGAGACAACGCCTCGAGGCGGAGAGCATCGAGATTTTCCGCGAGGTTGCCGCCAGTTTCGCGCGCCCGGTGATGATGTATTCGATCGGCAAGGATTCCTCGGTGCTGCTGCATCTGGCGCGCAAGGCGTTCTATCCGTCCTCGATTCCGTTCCCGCTGCTCCACATCGATACGACCTGGAAATTTTCCCAGATGATCGGCTTCCGTAACCGGATGGCAGAGGAGTACGGGTTCGAACTTCGCGTTCACACCAATGCCGATGGCGTGGCACAGGGGATCAATCCCTTCGACCACGGGTCGGCCTATACCGACATCATGAAAACCCAAGCCCTGCGCCAGGCGCTTTCGTCCGGCGGGTATGACGCCGCCATTGGTGGCGCGCGGCGCGACGAGGAAAAGAGCCGCGCCAAGGATCGCATCTTTTCCCACCGCAACGCCCATCACGCCTGGGACCCCAAGAACCAGCGCCCCGAACTCTGGCGCTTGTTCAACACACGTCTGGCGCCCGGCGAGAGCATGCGGGTGTACCCGCTCTCCAACTGGACCGAGCTCGACATCTGGACCTATATCTATGTCGAGGACATCCCCATCGTGCCACTCTATTTCGCCCGCCCGCGCCCGGTGGTGGAACGCTCGGGCACGCTGATCATGGTCGATGACGACCGCTTCCGCCTCGATAAAGGCGAGACGCCCACCGAGCAGGTCGTGCGCTTCAGGACGCTTGGCTGCTACCCGCTGACCGGCGCGATCCGCTCCAATGCCGCCACACTCGCCGAGATCATCATGGAGATACAGGGCAGCCGGACCTCCGAGCGCGAAGGGCGTCTGATCGACGGCGATCAGGCCGGCTCGATGGAAAAGAAGAAGCAGGAGGGGTATTTCTGATGAGCAGCGCCACCGCCCCGGCTCCTTGCGCCGATACCGATATCGACCTCTGGCTCGCCCGGCAGACCGGCAAATCGCTGCTGCGCTTCCTGACCTGCGGCTCGGTGGACGATGGTAAGTCGACGCTCATCGGCCGACTGCTCTATGACAGCCAGATGATCCTCGACGACCAGTTGGCGTCGCTGAAAAAGGACAGCCGCAACAGGCATGTGGGCGAGGAGGGCATCGATTTCTCGCTGCTGGTCGACGGTCTCGTCGCCGAGCGCGAGCAGGGCATCACCATCGACGTGGCTTATCGCTTCTTTTCCACCGACCGGCGAAAGTTCATCGTCGCCGATACGCCCGGCCACGAGCAATACACCCGCAACATGGCGACCGGCGCCTCCAACGCCGACGTGGCGCTGCTGCTGGTCGACGCCCGCAAGGGGCTTTTGACCCAGACGCGCCGCCACAGTTTCATCCTCTCGCTGTTTGGGGTGAAGCACGTGGCGCTGGTGGTCAACAAGATCGATCTCATGGACTATTCCCAGGAGGTGTTCGCAAGGATCGAGGCCGAATACCGCGCCTTTGTTACCGAATTGGGTTTCGCCTCCCTTGCCGCAGTCCCCATCTCGGCCCTGCGCGGCGATAACATCGTCGCCAAGTCGGAGCGCACGCCATGGTACACGGGCTCGCCGCTTCTGTCCTACCTCGAAGATATCGCTGTCGATGAAGACCGCACGCAAACCCCGTTCCGTTTTCCGGTGCAGTGGGTCAATCGTCCCAATCTCGATTTTCGCGGGTTTTCGGGTACGGTCGCCTCGGGCACGGTCAGGGTGGGTGACGAGATTCTGGTCTCATCCTCCCGCAAGCCCGCCGCGATCGCGCGCATCGTCACCATGGACGGCGATCTTCCCGAAGCCGCCGCCGAACAGGCCGTAACGCTCGTCCTCGACCGCGAGATCGATATCTCGCGCGGCGACGTGCTCACCCATTCCGGCCAGACGCCGGAATTCTCCAACCAGTTCCAGGCAGAACTCGTATGGATGGCCGACGAACCCGCCTATCCCGGGCGCTCCTATCTTTTAAAGATCGGCAGCCAGGTGGTGCCCGCGACTATTACCGACCTGAAACACCGCACCAACGTCAATACGCTGAAAAAGGCCGCCGCCAAGCGGCTCGAGCTCAATGAGGTCGGCACGGTTACCATCGCCACCGACAGGCCGATTGCCTTCGATCCCTACAACACAAATCGGCTGACCGGCGGCTTCATCCTCATCGACCGCATTCACAATCTCACCCTTGGCGCGGGCACCATCGCGTATGGCCTGCAACGGGCGCGAAACCTTTCCTACCAGTCCTTCGACGTCAATCGCGAGGTCCGCGCCGGTATGAAGGGGCAGACCCCGCAGATCGTCTGGTTCACCGGCCTGTCGGGCTCGGGCAAGTCGACGGTCGCCAACCTACTCGAAAAACGGCTCACCGCTGAAGGCAAGCATGCCTACATCCTCGACGGCGACAACGTCCGGCACGGGCTCAACAAGGATCTCGGCTTCACCGACGCGGCACGTGTGGAGAACATCCGCCGTGTGGCCGAGGTGGCGCGGCTGATGGCCGATGCAGGGTTGATCGTCATTGTCTCGTTCATCTCCCCCTTCGCCAACGAGCGCCGCATCGCCCGCGAAATCGCCGCCAACATCCGCTTTCTCGAAGCCTACGTCGACACCCCGCTGGAGGTGTGCGAAGCGCGCGATCCCAAAGGGCTCTACGCCAAGGCCCGGGCCGGCCAGATCACCAATTTTACCGGCGTCGACAGCCCGTTCGAAGTGCCGCAGGATCCCGATATTACGCTCCGTGGCGCAGTCGCCTCGTCTGAGGAAATGGCCGACATCATCTACGAAAGGGTAGTTCGAACTGATCAGGCGAAGTAATCCAACGTCGACTTGGTGAGCGGCCCCAAATCTGACGCTCTGTTGCCGAAGTACGCTGGATCGGCGACGAGAGCTATTACAGCCCGGATAGTTTCAATATCGGAGTCAACATTTTATGATCATCTCACATCGCTACAAATTCGTATTGCTGGCACCGTGGAAAACAGCCAGCTCAACTGCGCATGCTCGCCTTGAAGCTCTCGATGAAAGCCCATACAGCCGATTTTTCTACTTTAACCCATTTCTAAATCGTGTAGTTCATCAACACCTTACGTACGCCGAATTCGCAACGCTCCCTGAAAGTAAATTAGGCTACAAGGTTGCCGCGTTTGTCAGAAATCCATACGACAGGGCGTACTCGGGATTCTTGCAGTTACAGCGGGATATTAAGCATCAACCATCGCTTGAATTCCCATCCGAATGGATCAAGGCTTTGGTATTGAAACAGCTGTCCGATAATCAAAATAAGCTCATTGATGCGCGGTATGACTTCGATCTCTGGATTCAACTATTACAAGAATTCGAAGTTTTCGAGGTGGGACGAAATACAAATTTGCCTCTACACCCGGCGAACTACTGGACACACTATAATTCTATGCAGGCAGTCGACTTCGTCGGGAAGGTGGAAGAATTCGAAACTGATTTCGCTGCATTCTGCCGCTTCGTGGACATTGATGTTCCGGAGCTGGTCAACAAAAATCTCTCGGAGCAATTTGTCGAAGGAGACGGATACAGGTACGCAGCACAGATGTGTTCGTCCAGTCGTTCGAGAATAAATACGTTGTTTAAATCCGACTTCGATCTCTTTGGATATACTCGATTTTGATGTGGCGTGCGCTACGAGAAGCATCATCGTAGGCGCGGAAACGCCACTGTGTATCACCGAAGGTGGCCAAGCTCTAGGAAAACCGGCTATCGGAGGTCGCGGCGCGCTGGGTCGAGCGCTTCTTGTATCAGGCCCCCCGCCGGCAAGGAGGATCGTTCGTCCCGGCCGAAGACGAGCCCGCGCCGGACCCCGGAGCGGCACTGCCTCGCTACGCCGCCGGCGGCTGACGGGCAAACACAGCGCGACCGAAACCCGCTTGTGGGCAACCATGTTCAACCGGGTCCTCAAGCGGTCTCGACGTTATCCTGGAGAGGATCCAATATGAGGGCTGAAGGTGGGCGTGAGTGTGGACGTTGGCATCGCTCAGGCCTGGGCGCGGGCAATGCCACGCGCCGCTCACGCCGGGAACGGCAACAAACGCCTGAAATCCAGAGAAAAGACTGCCCACCCGCTCCAAGGACGCTCAAGCGCGGAGTTCCAAGAGATTGGGAATATTGCGCTGGCTTCTTTCCGCCGCGGGACCGACCCCTCGTCAGAGAAGAAAGCGAGTAATGGCAAGTTAATAGCCCGGCACGCTTCCCCCAAGCCGCAAGCTGCTCTCACATTGATTTCTGCGGCAGGGTTTGTCCAGGTGGTGCAGACCGCTTACAGTGCTCACCCCGGAGATCGTCATGAGTTATATCGAGTTGCGTGGCACCTTTCGATGGCTCCGCCGACAGTGGCAAAAAGCGATGTGCGGGTTGGTGCGCGCATTCCTACGCTACTTGCATCTGAAGGGCCTCATTTCGGGAGCCTTGGCCGATCGGGTGCGGGCGACTTGCTACTCTAAACTGCCAACCTTCCTGCCGCCACAGAAAGTTCAGCAGGTTCTCGATGCCTGCGATCGGACGACGGCATTGGGACTTCCGGACTATGCGGTTCTGATGATCCTGGCCAAGCTCGGATTGCGCGCGAGCGAAGCCGCGGCCCTCAATCTTGATGATGTCGAGGCAGTCATGCACGATCGACTCCACGGCAAGGGTCGGCGGCAAGCGATGACGCTGCTACGCCCACGACGTCGGAACAGCAATCGTCGCCTATACCCGGCATGGGCGGCCAGCTTCAGCGTGCCGTCGGCTATCTCTGCGGACGCTTGCGGCGCACGTGGGTTTGGCTCCGGCTGCGCCATCACGGTGATGGCGAAGCAAGCACTCGAACGGGTTGTCAGTGATGGCGCGCACCACGGCGCCCACCTCTTTAGCCACAGCCTTGCGCCCGACCTGCTGCTGTCGGGCGCAAGCTTCGCGGCGATTGGCCAATTGCTCTGCCACTCAAGCACCGATTGTACAAGGATCCGTGCCAAGCTCGATTTCGGGAAGCTGCGCCAACCGGGCGTGGCCGGAAGGTCCCCAATGACCCTCTGACGGAAGTGCCCCGCGACGCCATGTGGCCGGCGCGTCACGATCTGCACCATAACGCTGCCGAGCCGCGCAGCGGCGCGCGAGCCGCCATCATAGATCGAAGCAGCGCCAGCAGACGCCGCGCCTGGCTGGTACTCCTCGTTTTTCTGGCCAGAAGCCGCGGCCTTTCCGCATCAAAGGCCGCTCGCAAAGAAATCGCTGAACCCATCGCAAATCTTCAGTTTGCGCCATCGGTTCAAATTCGTCGGCTTTTGAGAATCCCCAGAGTCAACTTCAATGAGGCTTGGTATAAATCGTCTCTCAGCGCTCCACTCCGAGCTTAGACCCAAAGGCGAGTTCGATCTTCAGGATTTCCGCCAAACGCTTGACGATCGGGTAGCGGGCCGTGGAGCTTCGTACAGACACTCCTACCTCATAGGCGTGAAGAGGCGTTTCAATCGGATAGGCAACGGCGCCCGACGTTTCGACGATTGGCTGGAATTGGTTCGGCACGATCATCGCATATTTTCCAGCGGCGACCAGTTGCAAGGCGGTGTTGAACGAACTCGTCGACACCGCGAGCGGTGGAGGTTGCAATCCATAGGCATGGAAGAAGTTGGTCAGGGCGGGCTCGGGCTCGATGCTCTCGCTGTAGCTTATCCAGGCGAAATCCAGGAGATCGGCGGCGGTCGGCGGGTCGTGAGCGATTCCCTTCCTGTCCCCAATTACCAAGCAGTGCTCGAAGGTTGCCAACGTCGTCGAGGTGATCTTGTCGGAAAGGTGCTCGGCTTCGATCCGGCCGACAACGACATCGAGATCCCCCGCGAGCAATCTTTCATTATAGGAGGAGTTCGCGGGACTCGAAAGAATGAGCCGGGTCTTCGGGAACTCCGACCTCAGTTGATCGAGAACACGCGACATGTACAGCAGGCTGAAGCTCGGACCGGTGCCAATACGGAGCAGGTCGACGTGGCCGGTCTTGATCGCAACGATCTCCTCCTTCGCTTGGCTGTACGATCTGTCGATCTCGATGGCGTGTCGATAAAGGGCTTGTCCGTAGTTCGTGAGCCGCATGCCGCGCGGCAGGCGTTCGAACAGGGGTGCTCCGAACTCGATCTCGATTTGCCGCAGTTTCTTAGTCAGAGACGATTGCGCCATACCAATGTCGCGGGCCGCGATCGTTACATTGCCGTGCTTCGCGATCGCGATGAACGCGCGGATACTGCGATCCATTCCATTCCTCCGAACATGCATTCTGTCTTCATTACTGGCCTGACGAGGATGAAGTTCTGTCGCTCGAAGTCAAGGAAAAACCCATTCCAAAAGGCGATCACAGAGGTACGCCTAATTCATTATACATCGCTTTGCCACTGTTTCATCGTTATCGGCAAGAAAAACCGGGCAGCCTGGTCGGCTGTCCCTCCGCGGCGTGGAGCTATGCGTGCGAACCGTCTTTGTCCTCTTCGACTCCCTCAATCGCCTGGCGCTGGAGTGCTACGGCGGGCAGGGCATCCCGACACCGCATTTCAATCGTTTCGCCGAGCGCGGGGTCACCTTCGACCGACACTATGTTGGCGGGCTTCCATGCATGCCCGCCAGGCGAGACCTCCACACCGGTCGGCTGACATTTATGCACCGCTCCTGGGGTCCGCTGGAGCCGTTCGACAACTCGTTCCCGAAAATCCTTTCGGAACACGGCACCTATTCTCACATGATCTCGGACCACCAACATTATTTCCAGGAGGGCGGCTTCGGATACATCAACACGTTCGACAGCTGGGAATTCATCCGGGGACAGGAAGACGACACGTGGGTGGCCATGGTCCAGCCGCCATTGGAGCGCTTCAGGGAGATGTTCGACGACCGGCACTATCCTTTGTCGAGGATTCCCAAGAGAGCCAAAACCATCACCCGGGGAAACACGCCATGGAAAGCATGGAAGCACCTCAGCAACATCAAGAACCGAGAGCGCTACAAGGAAGAGGCCGAATTTCCATGCGTAAAGTGCTTCACCGCCGCGTTGGAGTTTCTGGACGGAAACAAGGACGCCGACAACTGGTTCTTGATGATCGAGACCTTCGATCCTCATGAGCCGTTTCATGCTCCAGAGCGGTTCAAGAAGCTTTTCGCGACCGGCTACACGGGGAAGATTCTGGATTGGCCGGTCTACGAGAAGGTTACGAATTCCGCGGAGGAAATCGCCGAGATCAGGGCGAACTACGCGGCATTGGTCGCGATGTGCGACGACCAGTTCGGCAGGCTACTCGATGCGTTCGACGAGGGCGGGCTTTGGGAGGACACCGCGCTGGTCGTCACCACCGACCACGGTTTCCTCCTTTCGGAGCATGACTGGTGGGGCAAGAACCGGACACCGTACTACGAGGAAATCTCCCACATTCCCTTGATGATTTACCACCCGGACTACGCTGCCAATGGCGGCGAGCGCCGCAGCGCGCTCACCCAGCAGACAGATCTCATGCCGACCTTCCTCGATTTCGCGAGCGCGGAAAGACCCCTGGAGGTCACGGGATGCTCTCTACGAAGGGTGCTGGAGGCGGACGAACCGGTGCGGGATGATCTCATACTGGGCATGTTCGGGGGGCCGATCTGCGCCACGGACGGTCGCTACACCTACTATCTCTTTCCAGACTCCCTTACGGGCGAAGGCTTCAACGAATATACAGTGATGCCGACCCATCTGCGATCCTACTTCGACGTGCGCGAGTTCGAGGGCGCGGAGATGTCCGAGCCTTTCGAGTTTACGAAGAACATGCCCGTGATGAAGATCAAGGCACGTGATTTCGCGGAGCGGATACCCTGGATGGAGCAACAGGGTGGTTTCGCCGATGTCGGCACGGTGCTCTACGACCTCGCCGCAGACCCGAAACAAGAGCGCCCCGTGGAGGTTCCGGAGATCGTGGCGGCGCTGAGACGATCGATCGCGCGGCACCTCGCGCGCCACGACGCGCCGCGGGAAGCCTACGTCCGCTATGGTCTTACGCAAGAAAAATCGGCGATGCAGCGCGAGCGAGTTGGAAAGGTCATTTGAACCCGGGGACGGGTTCGAAGCCAGCCGGTCGGGATGGTGGGTCAATCGGGAGGAGACAATGACAATTCTAACAAGGCTGCTCGGAAGCTCGGCGCTCCTTGCATCTACTGTGCTGGCAACCCAGGCGCTACCGGCAGAGCCGATAACAATCTTGATCAATACCTCTCCATGGTACGGAGGCTTCGAGGCGCTCGTCGAAAAATACGAGGCCGACACCGGCAACAAGGTAAGCATTGACGCCGTACCGCTGGGCGGACTCCTCGAGAAGGCGCGCAACGCTGTCCGTGGGCCTGCCGGCAACTACGACATCGTCAATCTTTCGAACGCCTGGGTCGTTGAATTCTACGCGGGCAACTATCTGACCCCGCTGACCGACATCGATCCGACCTTCAGCTTCGGCGACAACATCATTGATGCCGACGGCCTGCTCTATTGGAACAAGGACAAGCAATGGCCCATGAAACATGGCGGTGTTCCAATGGCGTTCTCGCCAAATGCCAATACCCATCTCTGGTATTACCGAACCGATCAGATCGAGAAGCCGCCGGAGACCTGGGACGACGTCCTGAAAACGTGTCGGTCGAAGGGCGGGGAGGTTGATTACAGTGTCGTCGTGCGCGGGGCGCGCGGAAATCCGATTCGATTCGCGTTCTCCACTTACATGCTCAGTTTTGGCGGCAGCATCGAGAAGGATGCGCCGAACGGCGACTTCACGGTTACCTTCAACAGCCCGGAAGTGAAGCACGCCCTCGAGCTCTATATCAAGCTCGCAAAGGAATGCGGTCCGCCGAACCCCGGCTCGATCGATCAAGGCGAGATGATCCAGTATCTCGTCTCGGGGAAAGCTAAACAGGCGGGGATTGTCGTCGCGGCCCAGGCGCAGATGGACGACCCGGAGAAGTCGGCCGTGGTCGGCAAGATCAGTTACACAGTCACGCCGCGCCCGGCGGACGGTGCGAACCGGGATGTGTGGGGTTCCTGGCAGATGGGAATCCCGGCCAATGTCCCGGCCGAGCGAAAGAAGGCCGCGATGGAGTTCATCAAGTATTTCCAATCGGACGATGCCCAGACCTACTACGCGGAGGCCGGAGGAATTCCCGTGAGCCGCACCGTGCTCGAAGGGCCTCTTTCGGAGCAGGAGAAGTTCAGGTGGATGAGACCTTACTCACAGGCTTCGCGGTATGCGAAGCAGCTCCTCCAGTACCAGGAAGGCGCAGAGATCGAGCAGATCATCGGGCTCCGCTTGAACCAGGCCCTGATCGGCGAACTCTCCGTCGATGATGCGCTGAACACCGCGGCAACCGAGATTCACGACGTGTTCGTGCGCACCGGCCGCAGGACCGGTCTGTTACCGCCGCTCCAGTAATGATCGACCAGGCATTGTCCGAGCCGGCTGCCACGAGGCACTCGGTCGTCAACCTACGGTGATGTGATGGCGTCAACTTTGGTTTCAAAAACGGCCGTGCCCGGCCGCGCACAGCAGCAAAGCGCCGCCTCAAGCCGAGGAACCCGTGTTCTCGACTTGTTCGACAGGCATTTCCGCCTGATCACCATCGCGCCGGCGGCGCTGCTGATCCTGTCACTTACAGTCGTTCCCGCGATCGAGCTCGTGCGGATGGCGGGAGCGAAAATTGCATTCACGAACGACGGCGTAGAACGCACTGCCGCGCTTGCCGAAAATATCGGCCGTCTGGCGAACGACTGGATTTACTGGCGTGCTCTGTTGAACACCTTGGCCTTCGTCATCACGTCGACATTGGCGGAACTGGTTCTCGGTCTCGTGCTCGCGCTCGCGGCGCAACGAATGACGCGCGCCAAAGGCATGGTCCGGACCTTGATGTTGATGCCCATCCTGATACCGCCCGTCGCGATCGGCAATATGTGGCGGCTGATGTACAATCCAGAATTCGGCATCATCGCCCACCTCGTCGACCAAGTCGCCGGAGTGAGGCTCGACATGCTTGGCTCGACCTCCACGGCGCTCCTTGCCGTCATCATTGTCGATGTCTGGCATTGGACGCCGTTCATGTTCCTGATCCTGCTAGCGGGGCTGGAGGGTCTCCCCGAAGAGGTGATGCAAGCCTCCCACCTCGACGGCGCTAATTCGCTTCAACGGCTTCGGTTCATTGTCCTACCGATGCTTTGGCCCGCCATCGCCGTCGCCTTCGTCTTCAGGTCGATCGGCGCCTTCAAGGTGTTTGATCAGATTTACCTGCTTACCTCCGGCGGACCTGGCGTCTCCACGGAAGTGCTGAGCCTCTATGTGTTCAAGGTGTTCTTCCAGAACAACGAGCTCGGCTACGGAGCGCTCCTCTCGCTGGTCACCATCGCCATCGTCTGCAGCTATCTCGCCGTATTCCGGATCGCGCAGCGCACGAAAGGGGCCTTGTGATGGTCACCAGTCCGTCGAGGGCCTGGCTTGCCTTCGCCGTTGTTGGGCTTTCACTCCTGTCGATCCTGGCGCCGTTCATATGGATTGTCGGGGTGTCGCTGAAATTTCAGATTGACATCCTTACAGGGGCGTTCCCGTTCGAACCGGTCGCCGTCAATTTCGGCCGGGTGCTGTTCGGCAAGAGTTCGGACTTCATCGTTTACGCGGGCAACAGCCTGATCGTGGGTCTCTCAAGCACCGCCCTCGTGTTGCTGATCGGCGCGCCTGCCGCCTATTCACTCGCATGGCGGAGGTGGTCTAAGCTGTTCAGCGCTCTCTTCCTGGGCTGGACGCTTGTCTTCCACATGATCCCGCCGATAACGCTGGTTGGCCCCTGGTACCTGCTGTTCCGCGAAATCGGGCTCTACAACACCCTGACGGGCTTGGTCCTGACCCACGTCGTCATCAATCTTCCCCTCACGATCTGGCTGATGATGTCGGCCTTCGAGAACATCCCGCGCGAGCTTGAGGAAGCCGCGGTCGTGGATGGATGCCGCAGATCGACGGCCTTTTTTGTGATCCTTCTCCCGCTGGCCCTACCGGGACTGATCGCAGCGGGACTGCTGTCGTTCCTGTTCTCGTGGAGCGAGTTCTCCATCGCTCTCAATCTCACGACGAAGGAGACCTATACGATACCAGTAGCGATCGCGTCGTACGCGGGCGAGAACGAGATTTTGCACGGACAAATGGCAGCCGCGTCGGTGCTCTCGACCATCCCCGCCCTCATCCTGATGTTCTTTGGTCAGCGTTTCATTCTCGGCGGTCTAACCGCCGGAGCCGTAAAATAGGAGATGGGAAGGTTGAAGTTGTGTCTCTCGCGAATCCGTAAGTCCTATGGTGCGCTCGAAGTCCTCCACGGTATCGACCTTTGTCAGCGAAGTCGGTTCATCGTGTTTGTCGGGCCCTCGGCTGCGTAAAGTCGACTTGCTGGGGATGATAGCGGGACTGGAGTCGGTGACGGCAGGCGTGCTGCGTATCGACCGCCGCGTGGTCAACCAGGTCGAGCGGCGCGCGCGGGAAATTGCGATGGTTTTCCAGGGCGTGATGCGGAATGCGGCTCTTCTTGGCCATCATCCTCCTCATCATTCGTGCGTGCAACGTTAACATCCAGACGGGAGTTCCAAGCTCCGCTTACACCGACCAGCGTTTTCCGCCAGCTTACGGCATGTAAACTGAGTCAAAGAACCACCTTGGCGCACTGTGAAGCTGCTCAGAAACCATACCGAAGGAGGTGCCCCATACGATAAGGGATGGTGCTGAAGAGCTGCAGCGCCATCTGGGCGGGCGGTGACATCCGCGCCACCTGGCCGACGTCCCAACCCGAACGATCCTCAATGAGCTGCAGCCCCGGCACCTGCCGCTCCAGCTCTGCCGGGTCGTCGACCGCCCATTGCAGTCGGGCTCCGGTGGCTCGGATCGCCGGATTGAAGCGCAGTAGCCGGATCGCGATACTGCTATAGGCATCGAAAGCTATCTCGCCTGACGGAAAGTGCCGTGCGATCCGCCGCAGAACCTGCGAAACCTGGTCGTCCTCCAGATACGGCAGAACGCCCTCGGCGATAATCAAAGTCGGTCTGTCGGCGGGAAGTCTCTCGATCCAGTCGCGCTCGACAATCGAGCAGGCGATCGTTACGCAGCCCGTACGGTCGGGATAGACCCGTTCGCGCAAAGAGATGACATCGGGAACATCCAGTTCGAACCAGCGAACTCTCGGCCCGGGATCGATCCGGAAGATGCGACTGTCGAGACCGCAGCCGAGATGCAGAACAGTGGCCCCCTCCGGGAAGCGCTGGAGGAATGCCTCGGTCCAGCGATCAAGAATATAGGCCCGCAGCGCGATGCCGATAGTCATGTCGTGACCAATCTCAAGGTGCCGACTATCCGGATCGAGACGGTGCAAAGCATCTGCGGCAAAACGATCTCGAAGCAGTGAATCCGGCATGGCGCTTTCGGCTGCCTTGGCCTGGAGCGTGATGAGCAGGGTCTCTCTTGCGCCTGTGAGGCGGATTTTCTCCGGATGCACGGCTTCCTCCAAGTTACGCGGCCGTCCTGGTTTGCGAAGACATTCACCGCCGGGAATTCCAGCGCCCTTGCGGCGCCCCGGCTCACTTCGTCTTGGAAGCGGCGTATGTTGCGGAAAGGATCTGCGCCATATAGCATTCGTGCGACCATGGTCTCCTCCTCAGAAGGCCGCCCCCCCAAGGCCCTCGGCTTGCCTCGATACCACGTGGGCCATCCGCTCTTCACCGCCGGATGGCCTGACGTGTTGAAGATTGCTCCCAAAGGGCGGGTTTCGCAAGATCGAACCCTCTTGACATACTTCGCCATTTGCCCCCCTCTCGAGGATACGTTAAGTCGCTGCTATGGCAATCGAAACCGGGCGATCATGGACGGGCGCGCCCGTGGTGCAACGGGCCCACCATCGACACGATGATCGTCCGGACCCACTTTGGCAAAATGTCGCTGCATGCCGTGCGTAGAGCGTGAATGATTTTGGCGATTGCGGTTATGCTTGCGGCACCGCCCCCAGGAGGTGGGGGCGGAATGGTCGATATGATTGAGGCGCGGTTGCGATGGGATCAGGTGCATGAAGGACCCGTACGAGACGCTCGGCGTAACTCGCTCTGCGACTGACAAGGAGATTAAGGACGCATTCAAGAAGCTGGCGCGCAAGTTCCATCCCGATCTGCATCCGAGCGACAAAGAGGCCGAAGCTAAGTTCAAGGACATCTCGGCTGCCAGTGACCTGCTCAAGGACAAGGAGAAGCGGCGGAGGTTCGATGCGGGCGAGATCGATGCCAGCGGAGCGGAGCGACCGCAAGAGCGGTTCTATCGCGACTTCGCCGACGGGCCCGTCTACGCCTCGCATGCAGCGCAAGACGGGTTTGCCGGTAACGAGGACCTGGAAGAATTTCTGGCGCGCGCGTTCGCGGCGGGGGGACAACGGTCACAGGGCACTTCGCGGGCGCGCGGCCAGGATGTGAGTTACGTGCTGCCGGTTCGGTTTCTGGAAGTGGCCAACGGCGCCGCTCGCACGCTTATGCTGCCTGAGGGCAAGACGCTGCAGGTGACTATTCCGGAGGGTGCCGACGACCGGCAGATGCTGCGGCTGAAAGGTCAAGGAATGCCGGGCTTCGGCGGCGGGTCGGCGGGAGACGCCTACGTTGAGCTTCATGTCGAGCCGCATCCGTTCTTCCACCGCAAGGACGATAACATTCACGTAGAGGTTCCGGTCACTCTGAAGGAGGCGGCGCTGGGCGCGCGAATCGAGGTTCCGACCATAAGCGGCCTGGTGACGATGACTATCCCGAAGGGCTCGAACACGGGCAAAGTGATGCGACTGCGCGACAGGGGCATTCGCAACCGCAAGACCGGGCAACGCGGACATCAACTGATCACCCTGAAAGTCGTTCTGCCCGCAGCCGACGAGCCTGAGCTGACAGGGTTCCTGGAGACCTGGCAGCCGAAAGTCGCACAGGAACCGCGCAAGGAGATGTTCACATGATGCGCGTTGATGACCTTGTTACAGCGATAGCTGCGCTGCAACGCAGCGATCTCGAAGCCTGGATCCGCGACGAACTTGTTGTGCCGCGGCAGGAAGTCGGATCGTTGCTCTTCACGGAGATGGAATGCGCGCGTGTCCGCCTGATCTGCACGCTGCGCTATGAGCTCGAGATCGACACGGACACGCTCCCTATCGTAGTGTCGCTGATCGACCAGCTCTACGACACCCGCCAGCGCCTGTTGTCACTGACCGCCGCCATGGCGGCGCAGGACAAGACCGTTCAGGCCGCGATCATCGCTGCGCTGGAGCGGGATGAAGGGAGTTCTACGGCACGAAATGTGACCTGATCCGCCAAACGTTGGACCTGAGCCGTGCTCGCCTGCGCGTCCTCGACCAGCTTGATAATCGGGGACAGGGCGGTGTCCTTTCCGACGCGCGTCGCCGTGAAGCACAACAGACCGCTCTGATTCAAAGTGCCGCCAATCAGATTATGACCAAGCGTCTTTTCGACCGGCATCGACAGCTGGCAGTACGCCGAGGTAGACGGCCAGATTACCGACGACCCGGTAGTTCTCGTCTTCGGACCCAGCCGAGGCGTGAGATGACGCGAATGCGGTCATGAACGCGATGGCAAGGAGAGTCAGCAGGTATTGCCGCCACACCGACCGATACTCGCGCGCCAGAGCAACTGCGGTCGCTTCAGTCCGGTATCCTGCTGAATGCAGCATGTCCGTTCTCCTCATCGAAAGACCCGGCATTTGGCGAAACCTCTGCTATTTCCTCAGCTTTCAACGTCTCCACAATGAACCTGAGTTTTGGCAGGCAACTTTGATGCCGATCAAGAAAGCGCCCCGCTCGGGACGGGCGACTGCGGTTGCGGTGCGCTCATTGTCGCCCGTCAGGAGGATGACCTCGATCCCTTCGCTGCGCAGTGCCGCAATCGCCTCTTTCGCCTCGGGCTTGAGCGTATCGGCGACGGGAACCAGTGTCACCGACAGCAGCGCGGCGGCGGCCATCGCAAACGTTTTGGTAGAGGCGAGCGGACCAAGACGCCCCACGGAAGGCGATTCTGTGCGACATTCAGATATTCCCAGCACGCGGCTGCGTGCCCAGTAGGGACCGGCGCCGTCGTCGAAGATCACATAGACGAAGGAGAAGCCGCGCACGCCCAAGGTACCGGCAACCATCGCGGTGCCGTCGCGCTTCGAGTGATACTTGCCGACATCTGCGGAGCGCCTTCTTGACCCATGTCATGGTGTTGGGATCGAGGCCATGCTACGTTTCAGTTATAGAGGTGGAGCGAGACGTGGAAAGCAAGTCCTTGGCATCATCTGAGTGGTACTCCTATTTTGCCGGTGTTGGCAAAACTTTGTACGGCAAAAGGGTTCACATCGAAATCGTTGACGCCGCCCTGGGCGACCAGGTCCTCGTGGGCTCTTTGTTGTTGGTGGGAATAACGTATGAGCCGAAACGAAATATGCTTGAGATCCTCCTGGAGGGCCTCGACCACCTCATCGAGAAGCCCAAGGCGATCTCGGTCCAAGAAGATAGCGGAACGCCGGTTGCCTTGGAGATTATCGATCGGGAGGGCCGGCATCAGATCGTGACCCTCGCCTGAAGGTGGCGGTTTCCTGCGCGCAAGGCGTCGATAGACCGCGATGTATGGAACCTTCCCTACTCGGAAAACGATACTTTATGCCTCCCCGTTACGCTCAAGATCGTACTGTCCGACAAGCCAGACGACCGGCTGACGGCATTCGTCAAAGCGTCGGAACTCGGGCCGCGACTTGCGGATTTCGTCATCGTCAACATACTTCTTCCGCCCCTTGTAGACGCCTTCAGCTTTCGCCGCGTCGATACCTGCTCTTTGCCGGTCCTTGATGAACTTGAGTTCCATGTCGGCGACCATGCCGAGGATGGTGATGACCATTCGCCCCATGCTTCCGGCCGTCGTGACTTCGGGTTCAAGGACACGAGGGATGCGCCCTTTTTGTCAAGCTCATGAACGAGATTGAGAACGTCGCGGGTGGAGCGGCCAAGCCGATCAAGCCGCAGCACCACCAGCTCGTCGCCCGCATGCAGAAACTGCATGATGGTTTCCAACTCGGACCGGCCCTTTCGGGACAACGGGCCGGACATAAATCCCTTCGAGGAATAGAACGGGCGAGCTCTGCATCCATTCACATAATCATGTCGCGAACCGGCGTTTACCTAGTCAATCCCACAAGCGATGTTCGCACAACGTTCTTCGAGTTGGCCAAAATCAGCTTCGGGCCGACTGGGCCCATTAGCATGGACAAAGTGACGGGGCGTGAAGCGCTTGTGAGTTAGTTCTTTGTCAGGCTGCTATTCAGCGAATGGCCTCGAACCATGGGCTTGCGGAATATGGTCTACCTGCTCGACCCAAGGTAGCCAGCAGAATTGTCATTCGCCCGAAGACTATCTGATGCATGCGCCAACGAACCTATATGTTCCGATCGATGAGAAGGCCTGCGAGCAGGTCGATCTGTTGCTGCTGCTTTTCAACCAGCGATTTTAGTTCAATGTCACGCATCTGATCCAGCTTGTCATGCAGCGCCATGATCTCAATTTCCGCCTTCAGATTGACCTCATAATCGTGTGCCGCATCGACCCTGTCTTTGACCGAGTGCCTATTCTGGCTCATCATGATCACGGGTGCCTGAACGGCAGCCAGCATCGATAGAATGAGATTGAGAAAGATGAAGGGATAAGGATCGAAGGCGGGGGTAGTTGCAAGTAGATTCACACCGACCCAGAGCGCGAGTGCCAGCGCGAAGATCATGATGAAGGTCCACGAGCCGCCGAACTCGGCCACTTTGTCCGCCAAACGCTGCCCGGACGTCAGCTTCTCATCAAAAGAGCGATTCGAGTCCCGCGTTATCGCGCGCCGGGCGACGTGGCGCCGAAAAACTGCGCGTTCCCGATCGGTAAGCAACTCGACCGGCCTTCCCAGATAGCGGCTCGCACTGTCGGCAATCTCTTGCGGTTCGTCGATGTTGTCTTCTGTTTCCATGGACATAGCTTCCTCCATGCCGTCGTCTTAGGCGCACCACCAATTGCAGCCTAAATCGCCTGTTCCGCAACGGCGCAACAGTCGCACGCAAAACGATCACTCCAATGCTTGAACCATTACTCCACCAGCCTTTTGCGTCAGGTTGGCGATGATCCGCGCAAGGAAGGAAGATCTGAGCCTGGTTCAAAAGGGCTCAGATCAGCACGGTAAAATTGGAATTTTACTCCGCTTTTCAACCGGGTAATCCGGACTCAGTGAGGTTTACCCGAATGAGCTGCGCTGATGCGATCGAGAGGCGGTGGCGATTTGACAATTTGAACATTATCCCGCCGGCGTTTATCTCGAGGTGAATACGGCAGCCGCAGGAACAGATTCTCGAAACGCTGGGCGATCGATGTCTTGCTGCTGCTCTGCAAGGCCACTGGAATTCTCCCTGTCGGTTGCTGTTGGGCTCCGCCGCCCGGCCGTGCTGACCGAACGGTTCAGGGACTGTTCTCAGTATCCCATCCCGCCCATGTCGCCGTTACCGGCCGACCGGGCAGATTCTCTTGAGGGGATGTCGGCGATCATCGCTTCGGCAGTGATCAGAAGTGCCGCGATTGAGCCGGCGTCCTGCAAAGCGGTCCGCACGACCTTCGCCGGGTCGACGATGCCGGCCTTGATCATGTCGACATAGGTCTCCGTCTGCGCGTCAAAGCCCTGGTTGTAATCCCTGCCGTCGGTGAGTTTTCCCACGACGATCGAACCTTCGACACCGGCGTTCTCGGCGATCTGCCGGATCGGGGTTTCAAGCGCCCTGAGCACGATCGAGATGCCCGCCGTGACGTCCGCATTCGCTCCGGCCAGTCCGACCAGGACCGACCTGGCGCGTAACAGGGCAACGCCACCGCCAGGAACAATGCCTTCCTCAGCCGCGGCGCGCGTGGCGTTCAGCGCATCGTCGATGCGGTCCTTCTTTTCCTTGACCTCGATTTCGGTCGCGCCGCCGACGCGGATTACCGCGACGCCGCCGGCAAGTTTCGCCAGGCGTTCCTGCAGTTTTTCCTTGTCATAGTCGGAGGTCGTCTCCTCGATCTGTGCCTTGATCTGCCGGATGCGCGCCTGGATGGTAGCTTTATCGCCGGAGCCGGCGATGATCGTGGTGGTGTCCTTCTCGATCAGCACGCGCTTGGCGCGGCCGAGCATGTCGAGCGTGACGTTCTCGAGCTTGATGCCGAGATCCTCGGAGATCATCTGGCCGGCCGTGAGGACGGCAATGTCTTCCAGTATGGCCTTGCGACGGTCGCCGAAGCCCGGCGCCTTGACGGCCGCGACCTTCAGGCCACCGCGCAACTTGTTTACGACCAGCGTCGCCAGAACCTCGCCCTCGACATCCTCAGAGAGGATCAGCAACGGGTTGCCGCTCTGCACGACCGCCTCGAGTATCGGCAGCATCGCTTGCAAATTGCCAAGCTTCTTTTCGTGGATGAGGATGTAGGGGTCCTCCAGCTCCACGCGCATCTTCTCGGCATTGGTGACGAAATAGGGCGAGAGATAGCCGCGGTCGAATTGCATGCCCTCGACAACGTCGAGTTCGGTCTCGGCAGTCTTGGCTTCCTCGACGGTGATGGCGCCTTCATTGCCGACCTTGTCCATCGCCTTGGCGATCATCTCGCCGACCGTCGCGTCGCCATTGGCGGCGATGGTGCCGACTTGGGCAATCTCGCCCGAGGACTCGACCTTCTTGGCGCGCGCCTGGATTTCCTTGACGACAGCAGCGACACCAAGGTCGATGCCACGTTTGAGATCCATGGGGTTCATGCCGGCGGCGACGAGCTTGGCGCCTTCGCGCAGGAGGGAGGCAGCGAGCACAGTCGCCGTCGTGGTGCCGTCACCGGCGAGGTCGTTGGTCCTAGAGGCCACCTCGCGCACCATCTGCGCGCCCATGTTCTCGAACTTGTCGGCCAGCTCGATTTCCTTGGCAACGGCGACGCCGTCCTTGGTGATGCGCGGCGCGCCATAGGCCTTGTCGATGACGACATTGCGGCCCTTGGGACCCAGCGTCACCTTGACGGCGTTGTTGAGCAATTCGACACCACGCAGCATGCGATCGCGCGCATCAGTGGAGAATTTGATTTCCTTGGCAGACATTGTGTTCGTCCAGTTCGGTCTTGTGATTGCGGGGTCGGAAATCGACCGTCAGGCAGCTTTCTTGGCCGCGACGGTCTTTTCGACGCTGCCCGTGATGTCGGCCTCGTTCATGATCAGTTCCTCGCCGTCGATCTTGACATAGGTGCCGGAACATTGCCGAACAGGATCGTATCACCAACGTCGAGCGGAATCAGCTTGCCGCCTTCATTTAACTTATCGAAGGTTACCCCAGCAGAAGGTCGAAATCGGCCTCGGTCATGGCGAGGGTTGGTTGGCCGTCATGGTCGAATAGGCTGGCAGCAAGCGCGCGCTTTTTATCTTTGAGCACGTCCATCTTTTCCTCGATCGTGTCGGCGGCAACCAGCCGGTAGACGAAAACCGGCTTGTCCTGGCCGATCCGGTGCGCGCGGTCGATGGCTTGTTCTTCCACCGCCGGGTTCCACCAGGGATCGTAGAGGATCACGGTGTCGGCTGCTGTCAGGTTCAGCCCGACGCCGCCGGCCTTGAGGCTGATGAGGAAGACCGGCATGGTACCGTGTTGGAACGACTCTACCTGTGTTCCACGGTCGACCGTATCGCCAGTGAGCAAGGCATAGGCGATGTCCGCGTCATCCAGCCGCCGACGAATTAGGTCGAGCATGGATGTGAACTGGGAAAACACGATCACTTTACGACCCTCGTCGGCCAGCTCGCCGACCAATTCCATCAGCCGGTCGAGCTTGGCTGACTCGGCCTGCACCGACGACGGTTTTTTCGTGTCCGTCA
Source organism: Sinorhizobium meliloti (assembly GCF_017876815.1). NCBI lineage: Bacteria > Pseudomonadati > Pseudomonadota > Alphaproteobacteria > Hyphomicrobiales > Rhizobiaceae > Ensifer > Ensifer meliloti. The sequence goes on from NZ_JAGIOS010000004.1 coordinate 123,938, forward strand.
GTTTCAGCAGGCGTGGATCGCAGCAGGCCTGGCGCAGCTTCAGGAGAGCATCCAGAATGACAATATGGCTGCGGGCAAGCCCTTTCTCGGCAATGGCGGCCTGAACCCTTGTATGCATCGCCAGCCGGATCGACTCGTAGATCGTGCGCTGACCGCTCGTAAACTCCACTCTCTCGGTGATCACCGTTTTCGGCGGCAGATCGCTGGCGACCTCTTCCTTGGTGCGACGTAGCAGGAACGGCTTGATCCGGCCCGCGAGCAGCCGCGCACGCGCCGTATCGCCCTTTTTCTCGATCGGCGTCCGCCAATTGCGGGTGAAGGTCTTCAGATCGCCGAGAAACCCCGGCGCGATAAAATGAAACAGTGACCATACCTCGCCGAGGTGGTTTTCCAACGGGGTTCCCGTCAGGCAGAAGCGATGTGGTGATTTGAGAGCGTGTACCAGTTTCGTCGTCGTCGCATTGGCGTTCTTGATGACTTGCGCCTCATCAAGAAAGATCATGTACCAGTCGCGTTCCGCCAGAATGGCTTGGTCGCGTGCCAGCAACGGATAGGTGGTCAGCACTAGATCGACAGTATCGAGGCTGTCGAAACGCTGTTTGCGGTCCGACCCTTGGAGGACGAGAATGGATAGGTCCGGCGCGAACTTTTCCGCCTCCGTCGCCCAGTTGACCATGAGGCTGGTGGGAGCGATGACCAGAGCGGGGCCGGACAGTCGCCCGGCGGCCTTCTCGATGGCGATCAAGCCGAGTGCCTGAACCGTTTTGCCAAGGCCCATGTCGTCGGACAAAATGCCCCCAAGGCCGGCATCCTTGAGAAAAGCAAGCCATGCCAGGCCGCGCGCCTGATAGGGTCGCAATGTCGCGCTAAACCATGGCGGCAACTCGACATCGGGAATGCCGCCGTGATCGCGCAGCTTTTGCCCCAAGGCACGCACCCCTTCGCCGCCCTGCCAAAGGACGCCGGCGCCGGCAGCAGCTTCCAGATCGGCGAGGCTGGCGGCATCGAGCGACGACAGCCGCAAGCTTCCGTCCGCTCCAGGCTCTCCCGTCAAATTGAAGAGATCAAACAGTGTCCTGATAAGCGGAAGTATGCGCCCGACAGGGACCGCCAGAACCTGACCGTGTTGCAGCGGTAGGAATAGCGGATCATCATCGTCGAGGAGATCCAGCGTCTCCGGCTGGATCATCGACAGCAGTCGGATGAGTGGGCCGATCAGATCCAGCCGTTCGCCCCCGACGATCACACCGAGGTCGAATTCGAACCAGTCCAGGCCTGAGCCTTGGAGGCGGGCCTCGAAGGCTCCATCCCCGCGCAGCAGCCGACAGGGAAAATCGGCCGCAATCTCGATCCGCCAGCCGTGTTGCTCCAGGTCGGGAATGTCGTGATAAAGCGCGTCGTACCAGTTGCTTTCGCCCTCGTCAGGTAGAAAATCCTTGTGATTGACGGCAGGAACGCCGTCCCGCACTCTTGGCGCCGGCAGGAAATTGGCCAGGCGCAATTGGTTCAGCGCTACTTTTTCCGCCTTGGGGTTGCGATGGACTTCGACGGGCGTCAGACCGTCCATGTGCAAGGCAATGGCTGCCGTCTCGGTTGCCACCACGGCCCATCCGCCATAACAAAACGCGACGCGGGCGATGCCGACGGCTTCGGTCTGCCCATAGGTGTAAAGACCAGGACGATAGGGGAGGGGCATCTGGACGGTCATCAACTGCAGCACGGGCTGGAACGGTCCCTTGATGATCTGTACCTCTGCCAACTGCGGTGGTGCCGTGGTCGCTAATCTTGCTCCGGATGCGCGCAAATGTGCGGCTACGAGAGGAACCTGTGCTGCCGGAATATCAGGCCCGTCCAGCATCTCGTAAACCACCATGGGCGCAAGCGCCGTCTCGATGCGGCCGACGACACCGGCCGCAGCATCGACATAGACGGGCGGCATGGCGTTGAGGCACACGCGTTTTTCCGCCTGCGACGGATCCTCAAGTCGTAACGCGGCGCGCAGCGATCCACCCTTTCCTGGCTCCCACTGAATACGGCCGGAGATTGCCGCCCCCTGCGACAGGTCAACGCCGTCGATCGTCATCCAGCGGGCGCGGCCAGTGGCGAGGATCTGGTCGAGAACCTCCGCGCCGCGTTCGGTCGTCAGCGCATAGTTACTGCCATGTACTGCCGAGCGCGGAATGGAGGTGATCACCTGCAAGATTTTCCGGTCGGCGTCGCGTAAGAATTTCGCCTCCGAGCGGCTGTGCCAATTGTCCAGGCTATAGGCACTCGATGTCGGGGACATCGTCCCGTCTTTCAAGACCCGCCCGGATCGGATCTCCAGGCGCAGGCGCGGCATGGCCGTGGAGGTCCGCTCCGGCGACAGAACATAGATCAGCCGTTGCGGGAGATTTTCCGCGCCGCGCAGGCTCTTGGCATCGGCCTGTCGCAGGCGGTTGAGCCAATCGGCAACGGGACTGGACAGTGACAGCGGCGTTTGGACCTGGGTGCCCGGTGCAACCGAGTTGCCCATTGGGCCCGGCGCGGTAAGCGTGGGGAACGACGCCGGTTCAGCAACCCGTATCAGTCCATGCAGCAGGCTTGCCGCGACGTGCTTGCAACTGAAGGCGACGGGGCAGGAGCAATTTCCCTCGACAGCCACCCGGCCTTTGCGGTTCGTGTCAATAAAAATCCTCTGGCGATAGGGTTTGGGACTGGAGCCCCGCACTTGCGAGGTAATGTCGCCATCGTCGCCCCATTCGAAGGCGATGACGCGCCCTTGTCGCTGATAGGCCCTACCGGCTGAAAATGCGTTGACGCCAACAGCACCTATAATATCGTTCTCAGAATATTTCATATTGCCGTCGTCACTTCCCTGCGGAAATTGGCTTATGATGAACTATCGACTTTGAAATGAGATTTGCGCTTTTCTGATAACAGATGCACCGCTAAAGCCCTGCCGCTTTGGTGAGGTTGATCCTAAACCGGTCTCGCCGACGTTGGTACCTTCTTGTCATTTCCGCCGACGCGTGGCCAAGCTGCTTTTGCACATAACGTTCATCCACCTCAGCAGAGGAGGCGAGACCGGCGCGCAACGAGTGACCTGAAAATTTCAAAACACGCTCCTCCTCACTGAGATCACCACGAACACCGGCAGTCATTGCGACGCGCTTCACCAGACGTGCAATTTCCTTATCGTTCAGCCGCTCTGCGCCGACCAACTTGCCCTGTCCGGTGACGCGGCGGAAGAGGGGGCCGTGGGCAAGCTTGGCGAACTTGATCCATGTCTCGATCGCAACGATCGGGCAGGTGGCATCGGACGAACCGCGACCGATCTCGACCTCGCGCCAGCCGGTCTTGCCGCGAAGCGTCACCAGCATGCCCTTGTCGAAAATCTCGACCCAGCCGCGGCCATCCTCGGTCTGATCCGCCTTGACATCGAGACCGACGATCTCGGAGCGCCGCAGCCCGCCGGCATACCCGATCAGCAGCATGGCGCGATCGCGCATGCCGCGCAGACTACCGCGATCGAGGGTCTCCAGCATGGCGATGATGTCGGCCGCCAGTACCGCTTCCTTCTGCACCGGCGGGCGGGCGTGGCTGTTGCGGATGCCGGCCATGACCGTTGCAATATGCCGATCCTTGCGATCAAGGCTCAGACCTCGCTGGGCATAGTTCCAGGAGAGTGACGACAAGCGCCGCTCGATCGTCGAAACGGAATTCGCCTTGCTCCCGCGTTCAGCGGCACCGGAAGCGCAAGCGGTGATGTAGAGGCCGACGATCTGCGGATGTGAGGGGAGAGGGGACAGGTTGGAGCGTCGGCACCAAGCGGAGAAGTGTTTCCAGTCGGAGGCATAGGCTTTGCGTGTGTTGGCCGAGCTCGCAGCCTCGACATAGCCGCGGGCTCGGTCGGTCAGATCCTGTAGATGCCCCGGCAGGGGAGAGGAGGGGGTGGTCTGTGGAAGACCTTCATCGACAATAGTTTCTTCGGCCATCATCACGCCGCCTCGATATCGGTTTGCAAAAAGTCCTTGCCGATGAAGAGAAGCGGTTCGTCCGCACGCTTTGCCAAAGCGTAGGAAAAGCAGTCGGCAAAATTCAAAGCCGCCGGATGGCGGCCCTTGCCGTAGATCAGCCAGGCCTGCGTCGCCAAATCGACCAGATCAGAATCGACAGAGATGATGTCAGCCTCGATTTTGCTAAGCCAAAGATCGATTTCGGCCAGTGCGTGTTCTCCGCGCCGGCTGACCAGCACCATGCGCGCCTCGAGCACACACGTCGCAGGGACAAGCCGAACTGGGTTGGCGACGAGCGCCCTTTCGAGCTTGGCCGCTTCCGGCTCGTTACGCAGAATCGCCACGATGGCGGAGGTATCGATCACCATCAGTTCGGAATTCCATGCTCGTCATATCCGATGATCTCCTCGTCACTGCGACTGTCCAATTCCGGAAGACGTGCTATCCTTTGCCGGATAGCGCGTAATTCGCCGAGCAGACGATCCTGGGAGACCTCCCCGTGACCCATACGGTGGAGACGTTCGCTTAGGGCCTGATGGATGGCTGCCGTCTTGCTGATTCCTTGGCGGCGCGCCAGTTCGTCAGCGAGCGCTACAGTGGCTGGATTTTTGATGTTCAGCGACACGACAAACTCCCAAAATCTACCTTTTCAACGAAATCTACCAAACTCAGTTGCTCGTGTCAATTACGTCCGATAAGGCAAGATTATCGGACATCATATGGGATCGACAAGCTGTGCGGTTTCCGTCGAATTTAATGGCAATAAGTGCACAGGCGTCGTAAGCTGAACCCCATGGATTCGCGCCCGCTTCAGCCTCCGTCGCCGTCCCTTTCATCCGCGCAGCTGCCGGCCTGGGCGCTGCCCCGCGGCCGTGAGCCGAGCGAGCCGGACGCCGCCTTCGCAGCTGGCATCGCCCTGAAATCGCTCGATGATCTCGTCAAAGCCGAACCATGCTGGGCCGGCTGCTGGCGCGCGCGACAGGCGCTGAAATGTGCCGCCGTGGCGGTGCGGTTGATGCGGCGCACTGAGGACGAACACGCGTTGCGTGATGCGCTTTTGCTCACTGCCGCCGGCGACGATCCGGGACCGGCCGGAAAGGTGTTTCTGGCCTACAAAAGGCTTGTCAGCGGCGTTGGTGCATGGATCGGGACTTGAGCGGATCTGGATCTGTGATGGGGCTATCTATGTGTTCGGTCCATTGCGGCGGATGGATTTAGGGCGTGCGCATGCAAGCATACGATTGAGGGCGGCGCAGCCGATGGCCACTTCCGTCTGCTGAGCGTGAAACGACCGAGCCCGCAGACGCCGCCCGATGATGGACTTGTATCGGCCGATGGCAGTCTCGACCAGCGAGCGCTTGCCGTAGCCGGTGGAGACCTGCCATTTCATTCGCCCGTCTCTGCTGATTGCAGCGATATGCTGATCCCTTTGTCCGGGAGATTGATCGCCGCCTGGTTCGATCGCGTTGGCGCGCGGGGGAATGACGATGACGGCAGCCGCACTGTGGTCGGTGACCGCGTCGTAGGTGGGCTTCCCGTCATAGGCGCCGTCGGCTGTGAACTGCCCGATCCGACCATCGATCTGGTTGAGCAACGGCTCCACCTGCGATGCGTCGCCCGCGTCCTGGTCGGTCATCGTATGGGCAATGATCTCGCTGCTATCGGCATCCAGCGCCACATGCAGCTTTCGCCAACCACGGCGGGATCTGGCGCCATGCTTCTCCTCCAACCCTTGGCCCGCGCCGTAGACCTGCAGTCCAGTGCTGTCGACAAGAATATGCACTGGCCCGTCCGGTCGACCCTGGAGGTCATGCGCCTTGTTGGGCGATTGCCATGTTCGCGCCCGACGGCTCAGGGTGGTGTGATCGGGGACAGCGAGCGCCAAGCCCATCAAGGGAAGCACCGATCCTAATAATCCTTCGACCTGACGCAGCCGCAAGCCGAACACCAGGCCCAGCGTCAAGGCGGTCTCGATGGCTAGATCGGAATAACGAGGCTGGCCACCACGCGTCGTTCGGCGTGGAGCAAGCCACATGGCAAGCGCCTCCGGTGTCAGCCACAGGGTCAAGCTGCCACGTCGCCGTAACCCCGCCTCATATTCCGGCCAGTTCGTCACCTTGAATTTCATCCTGCCGATGCGATGGCGGCGGGCGGCGTTATGTTTGAAAGGCATCAAGGTCACAGATCGGTTATTGAGGTTGCCGATCGCCTACACCACGACCGCTAAACGATCCATGCACCAACGCGCTTCAACGCGCGAGTCGCCCACTCTGCGAATATGACGTCGCCGGACAGGGCCGCACCAATGACGTGGCCCATCTCAATTGCCAGCTGAGCGCAGCGGATAGCGAGCGTACCACTTCCAACAACGACACTGGAGGAGATCGATCGCGCTGCAGGATCCATGCCCTGACCGCCTGGTTGGCAGGCATATCAGACTTCTCCGACGCGCGGGAGTGTGTCATACTTGCCGCCCGATGGTTTTATATCGCTACGGCATCTTATTCCGTCAGGACGGCATAGAGTCGTTCTTCAGGATCGTCAACAGTCAATAAGCTGCCGCGCCGACAAATTTACCGGCTCCATCGGACGGCGTTGTTGCGTGGATCACCCGTGGACTGATATTGAGCGGTTGTTTTCAGTCTCAAGTTATCAGTCTCCTGATCGGGATTTCGACGATGCCGCACACGTTCAATGCCGATCGGCGGGACAAGATTGCCAAGCAGAAATATCAGGTGACGAATTGGCCGGCATATAATGAAAGCCTACGTCAACGTGGTGATTTGACCATCTGGGTGAAGGATGAGGCGCTGTCTTTATGGACGGCGCGGAGGCGGACATCGCGGGGTGGTCAGCCGAAATACTCGGATCTGGCGATTACGTTGTGCTTGACCCTGCGCGTCGTCTACGGGCTGGCGCTACGCCAGACCCAAGGCTTGATGCGCAGTGTCGCGGCGCTGATGGGGTTCGATATTGCCGTGCCTGACTTCTCCACCCTGTCTCGCCGGAGCAAAGGGCTGGCGTTGCCGTCGACAAAGTCCCGAGCCACAACATCAGGTCCGGTCCATCTGGTTGTCGACAGCACCGGCTTGAAGGTCTTCGGCGAGGGCGAGTGGCTGGAAAACAAGCACAAAACCAAGGCCAAACGCAAAAGATGGCGCAAACTGCACCTTGGTCTCAATCTTGTCAGTGGTGAGATTGTTTGTTCCGATCTGACCGTGGATGATGTCGGCGATCCGACAGCGTTACCAGGACTTCTGGACCAGATCGGTGGCGCCGTCGAGAAGTTCATTGCCGACGGCGCCTATGATGGAACGCCAACCCGAGATCTTCTGGCGACACGCTTTGGTGAGATCGTGGAGGTCATTATCCCACATCCCAAGACTGCCGTTGCCAGCCCTCAATCGGTGCTGGTTCCATCTGTCCGCGATCGCCATATTGCAGAAATCCAGACCAAAGGGCGGATGGCATGGCAGAAATCCACCGGCTACAACAAGCGCAGTCGCGCTGAGACCCAGATGGGTCGATGGAAGGCTGTGATCGGGCCCAAACTCAAAGCACGACAGTTTGACAATCAGAAGACTGAAGCGAAGATTGGCGTCCGTGTTCTTAACCGGATGACAGAACTTGGCCGGCCCAAGTTCGAGCGCGTTGCATGAAAAATGCAGTGGATAGGGTTGCCTCGTCCAAAGTCTGATCCATGCAACAGTGTTCCTCACAGGTGAATATCTAGGAGCAAGCAAATGCTAGAAGCTGCACGAAACCGCGTCATCCATACCCTTCATGCTCATCCCTGGACAAAAATGTCTCATAAAATGGAATGCTCCGCCGCCTGGCGGTTTCTCGCGACGGTCGCCCTCGCAAGCTTCGCATCGTCGGCCTTTGCGGACACCTCGTCCGTGCCCTGGCCACAAACGCAAAGCGACATCCAAGCCGAGTCCGAGGTACATTTTGGCACGCTCGCCAACGGTATGCGGTTTGCGATTATGCGCAATGCCACGCCTCCCGGACAGGCAGCGATCCGCTTTCGCATTGGCGCCGGTTCGCTCGACGAAAACGACAACCAGCAGGGGCTGGCGCATGTACTCGAGCACATGGCCTTCAAGGGTTCGACGCATGTCGCCGAAGGGGACATTATCCGTATCCTGCAGCGCAAGGGCTTGGCCTTTGGGCCGGACATCAACGCCTCTACCTCTTATGACGAGACCGTCTATACGCTCGATTTGCCCGAGGTCGATGCTGACACAATTTCGACGGGCCTGATGCTGATGCGCGAGACGGCGAGCGAGCTGACCCTCGATGCCAGCGCCTTTGATCGCGAACGCGGCGTCATCCTGTCGGAGGAGCGGTTGGGCGACACGCCGCAGTATCGCGCGTCACTCGGAATCATGAATTCGCTGCTCGCCGGCCAGCGCGCGACCACGCGCGCGCCGATCGGCAAAGCCGACATTATCAGCAATACCCCCGTGGAGCTTGTCCGTGATTATTACCGGGCCAACTACCGGCCCGATCGGGCAACGCTGATCGTGGTGGGCGATATCGACCCCGCCGCCATGGAAGTCGAAATCCGGCAGCGCTTCGGCGATTGGAAGGCCTTGGGTCCGGCGCCGATAAAAGCGGATCTTGGCGCGCTTGTGAAGAAGGGCGAAAGCGCCGAGGTCATCGTCGTTCCCGACAGCAGGACCAGCATACAGATCGCCTGGACGCGTCCCTATGACGCCGCGCCTGACACCTTCGCCAAGCGCCGCGCTGAGCTTATTGAAAATCTCGGTCTCCGGGTGCTCAATCGCCGGGTGAGCACCATCGCCGGCAAGGCGAATGCCCCTTTCATCAATGCCGACGTCCGGACACAGGAGGATCATGATCTATTTAGGCAGGCCGCGAATGAAGCCGGGTCATTATCATCTGCCGCGCTTGTATCGGCACAGGCTCCGATTTGGAGTTCGGACGCTCCATACGGAAGCTTTTCACGCGATGACTACTCTTGGAACAACGACGTATGGGGCCCGCGCCCTGGGCCTCAGACGATTTCGGTGAGTGGAGTCAACCGGTGGAGCGTGTGGTCGGACCAGCCTAATACTCCTGGCATCAAGAGCTACCCGCACGTGGCTTTCAATATCGGGAAACCGCTCAGTTCAATCAACACTCTGAGCTCGAGCTTCAATCAGGAAGTTCCCACTGGCGGCGCCTGGGATGTCGCCTACGATATCTGGGATAGCTCAAACAAGCATGAGATAATGCTCTGGACAAACTACACCGGAAACTCGGACGGGAGCGGCAACGTTAAGCCCATTTCATATCATTATGCCCCTTCCGGGGCGGCCGTTCCGGTCTACAGCAATGTCAATGTAGGCGGAGCGACTTGGAACGTGTTTGAAGGTGAAGGGCCCGACGGTCACAAGGTCATCTCACTGCTGCGCACTTCGAAGACCAACAGCGGGACAGTGGACATCAAGAGTATCCTGCAGTGGATCAAGTCGAAGGGGTACTTTGGCGACATAAAAGTCGGTAGCGTCCAATACGGCGTCGAGATTACCTCGTCCCCGGGGGGAAAGAACTTCAATTTCAACAACTGGTCTGTGACCTCGAAGTGAAGATCGGCGCGGGGCGGCGCTAGCACGCTGTTGCTGGGCATGGGCACAGCGCGCGCTTTGGTCGAGGTCCGGGGGATGTTCATGGTGTCCAGGAGTCTGGTCGTGACAGAAGCTCTAATGTAACAGAAATTCGGGCGACTGGGAGGAGGAGTGCCGCTGTTCAAACAGACGACGCTTGGGAGGAGGAGTGGGCCGTCTGAATTCGAAGCTCTGCGGGAGGAGGTGCATCGCTTCGATAGTTTTGATCATAACCCGATGACGGACCGTGCCAATGTCTCATGCTGCACTGCAGCTATGCAAGAACTACAGGTCGGAAGGGCTGACGAACAGAACCGAAAGCGCGATCGATGCGCGGGGTACGCTGCGGGCCGGCGAGCGATGCTCTCCGGCATGACCTGTCTCGCCGCTCCGTCGGCGTTCAGGCCGCACGCTTCTTGCGAAAGTATCCAAGGCCTGCGCTTTTTGCCAGCTCTGATCGCTTGGCCGCATAGGCAGGCGCGACCATCGGATAGTCGTCCGGAAGGTCCCATTTCGTGCGGTATTGCTCCGGCGTCATCTGATATTTGGCCATCAAGTGACGCTTTAGGGATTTGAATTTTTTGCCGTTCTCGAGGCAGATCAGATAACCGTCCTGGATCGACTTTCGCACCGGCACCGGCGGCTTGGGCTTTTCGACAGGCTCCGGCACCACCTTGTCGCTGCCGACCGCGCTCAGGGCGGCATGTACGTCCGTGATGATCTTCGTTACCTCAACACCGCGGATGACATGCTTCTTGACATAGGCCGAGACGATTTCGGCCGTCAGAGTGACGAGAAGACCGTTTTGCGGTGGAAGCAGGGACATGCAGCTCTCTCCAGGATATTGATCGAATCCTTCCTAGCCGATGAGAGCACCTTTTGAAAGGCAAGGCCGACGCTGCAAAGCTATTCATCGATCAATGCACTTACCAGGGAAAGGAGACGTGCCTGATGCGCGTTGGAAGCTGCAAAATGTCCGTAATGAGCTGGCGACCTTCGGCCGTCGAATTGTAGGTGATGCGTTCGTCAATGCTTACCTCTGGCATGCCTGCCGGGATGTGGGTTATCTTGACGCGAGACGCTGGATAGCTGCCTGTAACGTCGAAGAGAACGGCATCAGGATGTACCGCCCTCTTGGTTGTTGGCAATTCGACTTCATCAAAATGGGACTCGCCATCCGGGGAAGCATAGATGCGAAGGTACTTCATGCGGCTGACTCTAACGCGTTAGCTCTACTGAGCGAGGGATGCCTACCACAAAGAACCCATCCCAACACCACAGGTCTGGCGCGAGAGTCCGGAGGGCGAAAGCTGTCGTGTTGAGATGATCGCCTTGAAGGGAAACGAACCAGCGACACACAGTGCTGTTGCGAACTTTGTAATCAGCCCCACGGCCAGCGCTGTCGGAGCCTCTGCCGTAGGGCCTAGTTCATGAGCCGGCGAACGCGCTCTCCGCGTCCTCCGACAATAGGTCGATGATCACCGTGACCGTGTCATCAGTCCTACAGAAACTTGACGTGTGGTTGGATAGACTGCAGGTCCCGCCCCATAGACAACTTTGCGCCCTTCTGCCGCAGTACAACCTATGCGGGGAGGATGACGCGGTCCTCTATCTCGCTCATTGGCTTCGCTATCCGTGCAAAGTGGGAAAGGCTTCGTGACCGACGAAACCCAAAAGTACAATTGGCGCGAGACGTGGCCGGGAGAGACCGGCCTCGACGGGAAACCACATCAAGACTATTGCGGATGGGACGGGGAAACGCTGTTCGGAAGAATACTCTTAGAGCCGGACGGATCCTCGAAAGGTCAATGGCGTCATGCCACGTGGGTCAAGACGGTGGTGCACCCTCAGGGTGGATGGGCGAAGACAGCCCGAGAAGCCTCGCACATTGTCGAAGAGCATTATCAACAGCTAAAAGCGGCCAACTGAACTGAGCAGGCGGCCCGCGGCTCCTTCTGTCTTGGCCTAGCACTACAGTTGCATTTTAGTTTTGAGGTGAGCTCGTCGAGCGGCCGCCTGATGGGCGCGCCTCCAGCATGACCATGCGATGACGTAGGCGGGGCTTATGCGACGCTGAGCGAGTCTTATGGCGATGCGTCGGACTTCCTGGATAGACCAGCGGATTAAATCCTGATGGTCGGCATCCGCAGTCTTTTTTGGCGCGTCGCGTCATTGGCGCGGTATCGGATCACCGCCATCATGGCGAAGGCGAGCATGACGAGGGAGACGTGGCGATGCCAGCCATGCCATGACCGGGTTTCGTTGTGATCGAGTCCGAGCTCGTTCTTGGCGGTCTCGAAGCTGTCTTCGATCGCCCAGCGATGGCCTTCAACGGAAACGAGCGTCTGGATGTCCGTCCCGGCCGGGCACCATGTGGTGAAGAATGCGAGATCACCGTCGCTGATATTGCGCCGGATCAGGAGGCCACGGGTCCAAAGCCCAGATTTCGTCTCGTTGTATTCGTCGGCATCGAGGTCGGCGAGTTCGCAATAGGCCCAGTCATGAAGCCGAGCGCCTTTGGTGCCCTCACCGGCGGAAAGACGCTGCCATGCACTTGGATCGAGATCACGGGCGATCTCCTGCGCTGTGCCGGCGACCGGAGGCTTTCCCGACCACGAGCCGAAATGGTGGTCCGATTTAACCCCAAGAACGTAGCCTTTGCAGGCTCGGCGCAGGGTTCCTTCGATGTCCCCGACGCCATAGACCGCATCTGCGGCCACCCATGAAAACGGCACATTGGCTGCCAGCGCACGCCGTATCATCTCGACAGCCAGGCCTGGCTTGGTAGCGAAGGCTGTAGCCTGAGGAACATGAGCTGCTGCAAGCCTTGCCGGATCGCCAGTCCAGCTCTTGGGCAAGTACAGGGCTCGATCGATAAAGGCATGGCCGCGATCGGACACATAGGCGGCGAACACACCGATCTGGCAGTTCGTTATCTTGCCAGCCAAACCTGTATATTGACGTGCAACACCGCACGATGTCTTGCCCTGCTTGAGGAAGCCCGTCTCATCGATGACCAGGACCGCATCATCCGTGGCGAGGTTTTCTACGACATACTCTCGCACGATGTCGCGAAGTGCGTCCGCGTCCCAGCGCCCGCGCCCCAGAATGGCTTGTTGCCGCCACGGGCCGGGATCACCGGCCGCCTCAGCACGCATCCAACCTGTCTTACGCCGCTCGTCACCCAGCAAGCCGTCCAGGAAAAGGTTCGCAGAGGCTGCAACTCGCTCCTGCGTAAACAGTCCGCGCATGCGAGCCTTCACGTCGCGCAACGATGATGCCCAAAGCTCAAGCGTCGTCTCGATTGATGCACCTGCCATCCATGACCTCCGAATCATGGAGACCCATAGATTCAGATCATAGATAAATATGCAACTGTAGTGCTAGGCAACAAAAAGCCCTCGCTGCTTTAAACAAGGGGCCGGCGGACGTATTGGTTGAGTAGACTAGTGCATTTGACTCCTGTCAGCGCATCTATCCTCATACACGCGTCACCACCATGCAGACAAAAAACCGACCGCGGTATGCGCGGGCGGTTTTCAGAATTTGAATTGTGTCCAGAAACCTTACGCTGCGCTAGCGGACCTGACGGCGGATGTTGCCTTGGCGACTGGCGCTTCGTACGGCTTGTAGGCGTCCTTGACGAGATCGGCATATAGTTCGCCGATCTTCGTGGCTTCGGTGATATAGCCTTCATAAGCCGACTTCACGTATTTGGTCTGCAGGTCGAACGCAGCTTCGACGCTCCTGACGCTGCTGATTTTCTCGACGTGGGCAACGCTGTCTTCAAACGCCTTTTTCGAATAGTCGGTGGTTTCGGTGGCGATCGCTTGAAAAGCCTTCGTCAACGCAGCGTAGCTCTTCAACATCGTATCCAATGTTTCTTTGCTTTTCTTGTTTGCGTCCTCGAAACTGAACATCAGGCTACTCCTCTTTTGTCGCCTTACAACGACGGCCACCCTATGTGCATCGCACAATAGAGTCAATGTATAGGTGCCATTCAATAAAGCCCCATTATTGCAACAGCTTGATGAAATTCACCGCGATGAAGCGTCATTCGCCGAAAAATCAATTAAATGTGAGCGCGACGAACATCCCACCTTTCCTTTTGTGATTGAGGCCGCGAGATAAGCTCCTTTATTGACAGGAGCGGAACGGAATGGTTGGAGATCGCGCTGATGCCATGCTTGAAGTCATGGATGAAGAAGGTATCGTCGGATCGAGGTTATCACCGGTCGGCGCCAACGGCGGAATTGGACTGACGAGGAGAAGGCGCGGATCCTTGCGGAAAGCGCAGAGCCCCATGTGAACATCTCGGCGATTGCCCGGCGCTGGGGCGTCAACCGCGGTCTGCTGAACGTCTGGCGTCGCGAAGCCGGACTGATCTCTCAACGATCCGCGAAAGCCTGCGCGCAGGAGGCGATGTTCGTGCCGGTGACGGTGGTTGGCGATAGAACGTCTTCCGAGAGCTCGCCGTCGGATGTGGCCCACTACGCGGCGGGTCGCATTGAGATCGAGATTACTGGCGCGCGCATGACCGTGATCGGCTCGGTGGCGCCCGAATTGGCGCAGGCGATCGTGGCGGCGTTGCGAGCACGCCGGTGATCGGACTTTCGCCGAATGGCGTGAAGATCATAGTGGCGACGCAGCCTGTCGACTTCCGGCGCGGCATGAATGGCCTTGTTGCGCTGGTGGCGTCAGCGCTTTCGGCTGATCCCTACTGTGGTGACGTGTTTGTGTTCCGCGCCAAGCGGTGCGATCGCCTGCGCTGCATTTATTGGGACGGGTCGGGCATGATCCTACGTTAGGCCGCCGATCCGCGAGGGCTCAATGCAGATGAGTGCCCAGGAGTTCTCGCTTTTGCTGGCCGGAATTGACTGGACGCGGGTCAAACGAAACGCGGTGAGAAGGCCTTCAAAAGCGGGCTGATCCTATTGGATTTGTTTGCAGATTCACGCTCATGTGCTAGGGTCTGTCATGCCGTTTCGACCCACCCCCTTGCCTCAGGATGCTGAGCAATTGACCCGGATCATTCTCTCGCTCGACGAAGAGAATGCCGATCTCAAAGCGCGCGTCGCCTTCCTCGAGGGCCAGCTCTTTGGGCCGAAGTCGGAGAAAATGACGGCGATCGACCCGACGCAGGCGACGCTCGACCTTGGCGATCTCAGCGACATTCCCGCAGCTGCCAATGACGATGTTGCGCCCGTCACCGAGGGGACAACACCGGCTCGACGATCGCCAGCCCGCAATATCGGCCGTTTGCCCAAGCAATCCCTCCGGCCTACTCACCCGCCGCTTCCGCGGCTCGATCCGGGGCGCAAACGCACCAAGCTCTGCCAGTTATGGGCACAGGCCATCGATGATCGCCCATGGAATGGTCCGGCGCCACCGGCGGTCGCCTATATCTGTGCCGAAAGCCGCAGCGCCCGTGAGGTCGAGGGGCAACTATCGTCGTTTGGCGGCGTGCTTCAAGTCGATGGCTACCAAGCCTATAAGACCTTGGCCAAGCGCCGGGGGAAGAGCAATGTCGCCCCCATGCGGCTGGCGTTCTGCCTTGCCCATGCGCGGCGCAAGTTCGTCGATGTCGTCAAGCTGACCGGCTCCTCGGAGGCGCTGTCGATCCTTGCCAGGATTGCCGAGATCTATCGCATCGAAGCGAAGATCCGAGGCGAAAGTGTGCCCGTCCGGATCGATGACGCGTCACGGAGATTCTCCCTCTGCTGGGTCATGGTGCAGGCGGCGGTCCTGGCGAGTGCTTGATGCAACGGCTCGGCATCCGGGCCAAGAATGGGCAAATAGGTCTGATCAATGAGAGACGCCTGCGACGTGATGGCCGCGTGTCGTCGTGACAGTCGACACGCTATGTCGATGCGCGCGCGAACAATCTGCGGCCGTCGGCAAATGCAGCACGGCTTGGACGCTCGTCGGAGCCTTGCAGCGAAAAGGTCGAAAGGCGTCTGTCGTCTCGACCATGTTCACGCAGCCGCCGATGATCTCTGACAACTTTCGACGGCAGGCGGATTGCTTCATCGATCTGATCACCTTGCGGAGTGAGCTTGACCGCCACCCGATGAACATCTGCCGCGTACGGCCGCGCCGCTATCCGATAAAGCCGAGGTCGATGCCGGCGTTTAGGCGCCGGAAGCATAGTGAGAATAGTTTGCTAGCGCCTTCCGGTCCTGAGTTCCGCCGCGCTCGTTCGAGGATGCTTGGGCCAAGCTGATCAACAACGCACGAGATGTTGACCGAGTCTCGAGTATTCGCGACTTGCAATGGCTATTTTCGTCTGCAAAGCTTATCGCACTGCCGAATTTACCCAGGCGCCGCGCGGAGTTTCCGGGTTTGCGCTCCAGACCGGATCGCCACCCTCAAGGTGATTGCTGGGGAGCCGACATGTCAGCTCGTCGTGACCTGAAGCCTTCTGCGGCTCTATGCGTTCATAGACTTGGCCAAAACCGAGCCGCCTGGACCGTGTAAGTAGCGTCGCCTCGGTCTTCTGTTCCGTTGCTGCTCAGAACTCAGTAGATAGTCAGGGGTTCTATCTGTGATCCACATAGTATTGATGGTACTATTTACGGTTGGCATCCAAGTGGCGCTCTGGTAGTGTATTTAAATGCAAGGCTCGCCCGTGAGTTGACGTTACGGGCTCGCTCTTGTCGGCTAAGGAGATTGGCAAATGACTTCGGCTGCTTTGAAATTCGTATCCGTAACAAAACTTCCTTAGCGACAATGATCTTGGGGAGCTGCTGGATAGACCGCGGGTCTCCCTCAAGCTGCCGGGCCAATCCGCTCTTTGGCAGAATGAACAAACTGCCCAAGCACGCGGGAAACCTGACTTCTTCACCTAGAATCCTTCTGGCCAGAACAAAAGTGGCGTGCAGAACTCGACCCTTTGTGCGCAACTGCGTCAGACCGGGATCGCTAGAACTCGCTCATGGACTGGTACAAGAACATTAATGTCCTGGGTCAGATCGGCTGGAACCAACCGGCCTTTGCTTTCGATACCTAAACCTCTGGAGGTTCAACTCAACGAGGCGGTCTTAGGTATTCTCGCCGCGATTGCAACCAGAGACGAGATCGCCATGGTAGAAGCGCGCCTTTGAGATACTTGAAGAAGCACGAGTCGCCGCTCCTGCGAGCCCCTTCGGGCAAGGGAACGCGTGACCAACGATGTTAGAACAGGAGGAGCGTGACATGACCCACGCAGATCAAGCTTTTGCGCCTGTCGAGGCAAATACAGTGGAACTGAGCGAGTCAACCTCTGCCGATGCGGATTTTCGGGTCGAGAGGAAGGAGGCCCGGAACTGGCGAATCAGCCTGCTCTCCGAACGCGGGAGCCACTGGTTTGAGGCAAATTTCGCTCGCGGCGGCCAAGACGCTGGCGTTTTCGAGACAGACCTTGCCGGGGCGAATGCCTTCATCCGCAAGGCGCGTTTGGATGGATTCAGAACCGAGTACATCGGACCGCTCGCTCGGTCCCATTTTTAGTCAGTAACAGTTCTTGCGCCGCCCGGTTGTCGCGCCGACGTCTGACATTGGCTAGAGACGGGTCCGGCGGAGAAACATATGGATCGAGTGAAGGTTAAAAGCGCTTTGGTAACCGGGCAGTTCTGGGGCTCGGCGACGCCTCAGCAAGCTGGCGTCTGAGGGCGCAAAAGTTGTCCAGACAAACATAAAGGACGAAGGTGAGCGGCCGTTTTTGCCCGAGGCGCGGGCGTACCAAGCGCCTTGTCCGGCGCACATAAGGGGAAGCAATCGTCGGCAATCGGTTGGTGAACGTTTGCCGTTCACAGTTCTGATGCGTGCCGCCAGCGGCTCGGCCGAAGCTTCACCGTGACGGGCTTGCCCTGTTCGGCAGATCTTGAATGCTTCCGTTGGACCAAACATGCTGATTTCGGGTCCGCCGTGCGCAATCAGGGCAGATGCCGAGCGCCTTAGGTGGCTTCGACTAGCCAGTCGGCGAACAGCCGCGCCTTTGCCGTTGCGCGCGAATGGATCCTCAGATGAAAACCGACGGGTGAGGGGATGCTTTCTTGCACGAGTTTCACCAGCCGCCTTTCCTCGATAAGGCTCCCGACGAGCCCGTCCCACCCAAGTACGGCCCCGACATCGTCTTGAGCCGCCTGAATGCAAATTCCGAGGCAATCCGCCCCCTGATTCCGAAATGATCTCGCCCCCCAATTCCGAGAAATAGTCGCCCCCTGATTCCGAGATGATGCCGCCCCCATCGGAAAGCATCTGGCGTGGGTGTTCTGCTGGTGTGAAGTTTCTTCCTTCGACGTGACGAGGAAGGAACGGGATGCCTGCGGAGAGACTGGAGATGCGGCGTGTCCGCGAGATATTGAGATATCGCTTCGAACAAGGACTTGGCCACAAGTCGATCGCGGTTCGGGTTGGAGCTGCGCCATCGACGGTGCGCGAGACGCTTCGGCGTGCGGCCATTGCGGAGCTATCGTGGCCGTTGGGTGACGACGTCAGCGATGCAGTCCTGGAAGCGGCGCTTTACAAGGCAGGCGGGACGAAGACGGGTCATCGTCGGAGCCCTGAGCCGGACTGGGCGCAGGTCCACCGCGAGCTGAAGCGCAAGCATATGACGCTGCAGATCCTTTGGGACGAATACATCAGCCGTTATCCGGAGGGCTATCGCTACAGTCGCTTCTGTGACCTCTACCGCGGCTGGGCGATGAAGTTGCCTGTGACGATGCGGCAGGATCACGCGGCCGGCGACAAGCTGTTCGTCGACTACGCCGGCGACACGGTCACGGTTGTCGTTGATCGGCTGTCCGGCAAGACACGGCAGGCGCACCTGTTCGTGGCGGTTCTGGGAGCATCCAGCCTTTCATATGCGCAGGCACGTTGGAGCGAGACGCTTCCCGACTGGATTGAATGCCATATCCTGGCGCTGGAGTACTTTGGCGGTGCGCCAGCCTTGCTGGTTCCCGACAATGCCAAGGTAGCGATCATCAAGGCCTGCCACTTCGATCCCCAGGTCAACCGGACGTATTGCGGGATGGCGGCCCATTATGGCAGCGCCGTCTTGCCGACGCGGCCGCGACGCCCGCGGGACAAGGCGAAAGTGGAAGCTGCGGTTCGTATCGTCGAACGCTGGCTATTGGGCCGGCTGCGCCATCGCATCTTCTATAGTTTGGCCGAGGTCAATGCGGCGATTGGCCAATTGCTCCATGATCTCAATGATAAGCGCGTTCTGCGCCGTGTCGGCGCCACGCGCCGCCAATTGTTCGAGGAGCTTGATCGTCCGGCTTTGCGACCGCTGCCTGTCGAACGTTATGTCTTTGCCGAATGGCGTATCCGGCGCGCCGGGCTGGATTATCACGTCGAGATCGAGCGGCACTATTATTCCGTTCCCTATCGCTTTGCCCGCGAGCAGGTCGAGGCTCGTATCACCGCCAATACGATCGAGATCTTCCACAAGGGCGAGCGAATTGCCGCTCACCGGCGCTCCAGCGGCAACGGCAAGCACACGACGATCCCCGATCATATGCCCTCTGCGCATCGCCGCTTTGCCGACTGGACGATTGAACGGATTCAACGCGAAGCCTCTGCGATGGGGCCGGATGTTGCGCTGTTGTGCGAGCGCATTCTTGCCGACAGGCCTCATCCCGAGCAGGGCTTTCGAGCTTGCCTCGGCATCATCCGCCTCAACAAGAGCTTCGGCCGCGACAGGGTCAATGCCGCTTGCGGCCGTGCGTTGGAGATTGGCGCACGAACCTATGGCTCGGTGCGATCCATCCTCGACAATCACCTTGACCGGACGGCTGCCTCAAATGGAGCGGCGCCGCATGAACCGATCCATCACGCCAACATCCGCGGACCTCGCTATTACCACTAAGGAGAACGAAAGATGCTTGCCCATCCAACACTGGATAAATTGAATGCCATGGGCCTGGCCGGCATGGCAAAGGCCTTTGGCGAACTTGTTGCCAACGGCGAAGCCGAACATCTCTCGCACGCCGAATGGCTCGGACTGCTGCTCGAACGGGAGTGGAGCTCCCGTTACGATCGGAAGCTTGCGGCACGCCTCAGGTTTGCCAAGCTTCGCCACCAGGCCACCCCAGAAGATGTCGACTATCGCGCCGACCGCGGCCTCGACCGTGCTCTCTTCATGAAGCTGCTCGGTGGCGACTGGATCAACGCCCATGACAATCTGGCCATTTGCGGACCCTCGGGTGTCGGAAAGAGTTGGTTGGCTTGCGCTCTCGGCCACAAGGCTTGCCGAGACGATCGCTCAGTTCTCTATCAGCGTGTCCCAAGGCTGTTTGCCCAGCTTGCGCTCGCGCGTGGTGATGGCCGCTACGCCCGCCTGCAACGAACCTTGGGCCATGTTCAGCTCCTGATACTGGATGATTGGGGGCTCGAGCCGCTCAACGAACAGGCCCGCCACGACCTGCTGGAAATCCTCGAAGATCGCTATGGACGCAAATCAACGATCATTACCAGCCAACTTCCCGTGTCCGCATGGCACGGCGTCATTGGCGACCCAACCTACGCCGATGCCATACTCGACAGGTTGGTCCACAATGCCCACCGCATCGAATTGAGCGGCGATAGTCTGCGCCGAAATCTACCGCGCAAAGCTTGACACCTCGCCTGAATGAACTGACAACAATCATCGCCTGCAGACCCCACTAAACAGGGGGCGAGATCATCCCGGAAACCGGGGGCGCAATCATCTCGGAACAAAGGGGCGGCTTCATCGGAATCGGCAGCCTGAAGTGCGATCATGTAATTGTTGACGTAAAAACTGCGGCCCTTCGGGGCGGGACATCCGAGTACGGCAAACCAATCGTCCCAGGCCGTCCAACCGGTCTCGTTGCTGCTGGAATGGATCAAGGGTGCTTTGAGCAGATCCTCGAGCCGGGCAATGCGGTGCTCGGCGGCAAAACGTGTTGTTTCCAGCGCGATAATGTGGTCCTGAAAGAGCTTCCGGTATTCTACACCGTTCTCCTGGGGGTTGCCGTAATGGATAGTCAGATCGCATCGGCTGGTCATTCCAGGCACATCGCTGACGACCTGTGACACGGTGATGGAGGGATGGATCTTCCAGAAGGCCGAAATCTTCGGTGTCAGCCATAGTGAACTGAACGCCGTGGTCACGTCGACGGTTTCCGGCCGCTCGCGGATCTGGGTACTGCTTTCGCCTTTACATCAGCTCGTCTCGATTGTGACGGCCCCGGATAGAAGGTCTCTTAAAGATAGTCGGCCGCCAACCATTCGGGAGAAAGCCAAAGCGCCAGTGCCCATAGCAAGGAGGGCGTTCCCTGGGGAAATAGTTTCCGCATCGCGAACATGGTCTGGTCACCTCGACCCTCTGTGCGCCATCTTCGGTAGGAGACAATCGATCATTTGACGGGGAAGTAGTGGGGCGGGTGTGACGGGCTTCAGGCCGCCACGGCTGGACCTGTCGATCTATCCCTACCTGCCGAGGGCAACGGTCGAGAAGACGTCGGCAAAGGCGTACATGCTCCTCCTGTCATCTGATGCGGGAGAAGCCGCATGAGCACCGAAGTACCAGAGATCCTTCTCGGACGATAAGAGGATCACGGGAAAATCTAGTCATGCCGCCAGATCTCACATTTTGATTGATGCCCGGTTAACGTTAGGGTGCCGCTGAACATCACCGCGTTCCATATCATCCAGCCAGCGTCCAGTATGCAGAAAGACGTGGGGCAAGTCCAACCGCGCATGGTTCCCTGCATGTAACTAACGTATAAGAAACTGCCTACTTACAACAAGATGGCCAATTCCCTATTTATAGTCCCAAGATTTGCGTGATTCATCCCGGCGCCGCTGAAATCGCTGCATTTCGATGACCAACTGAATTGGAGAGCTTATGTCTTTGAAGAACTTTATGCGCGCTGGCGTATTTGCGGCTCTCGCCGTCGTAAGCCTTACAGGCGCTGCACAAGCGGGTCCTGCGCAAAACAAGGAACTGGTCATCAAGGCTGTTGCCGGCCTCTTCATTGATCATGATCCGGCGGTTGTCGACGAATACTGGAGCCAGAAATATATCCAGCACAACCCCCGGTTCCCCAGCGGCAGGGACGTCATTAAGCAATTTGCGTCCAACCCGCCGCCGGGCTTCAAATATGAAATGGGTGCCGTTGCCGCCGATGGCAACGTTGTCATGGTACACGGCCGGTACACAGGCCTTGGTCCCAAACCGATGATCGCGGTCGATATGTTCCGCATCGAAAAAGGCAAGATCATCGAGCACTGGGACGTGCTTCAGGAGGAGGTTCCAGCCAGCCAAACCAAAAGCGGCAACCCGATGTTCGTTCCGGGGATGTAAAGTGAACGAGAGGGTCAGGAGGAATCCGCCTAACCCTCTCGTCTTTTATCGTCAGGAGTGGTTGTATCGGCACCGTAAACTTAACGCTGTGAAAGTTGATTTGTGTAGGGGTATTTGCGCCCCCGCGTAGTCGACAGCGGTCTTGTTGATGTGCCCGTCCTGCAAGTTGAGGGACGTGAGATTCCCAACGCTCTGTTGGTTTCCACGCGGAACTGCGCCGGTTTTTCGACCGAGAAGTGAGCCACCGCTGAGTATGGTTTTCTGATCAGGGTTTGGTCAAGCGGATGGCTTTTTCTCCTCTCTTCTGTGCTGTTGCGGCCGAGCTGGCCTTGAAACGGAAGCTGTCGTTTCCTGTTTCGAGGACATGGCAACGGTGGGTCAGGCGGTCGAGCAAAGCGGTGATCATCTTGGCCGTCGCCGAAGACGGTGGCCCATTCGCTGAAGCTGAGGTTGGTGGTGATGATGACGCTGGTGCGCTCATAGAGCTTGCTCAGCAGGTGGAAGAGCAGCGCTCCGCCTGACGCACTGAACGGAAGGTATCCGAATTCATCAAGTATCAGCAGATCGAGGCCAACCAGCGTCTCGGCAATCTGGCCTGCTTTGCCTTTGGCCTTTTCCTGCTCGAGCGCATTGACCAGTTCGATGGTCGAGAAGAAGCGGACCTTCCGGCGATGATGCTCAATCGCCTGAACACCAAGGGCGGTCGCGACATGTGTTTTTCCTGTGCCCGGCCCGCCGACGAGCACCATATTCTGCGCTCCGTCGATGAACTCGCATCGGTGCAGTTGGCGCACTGTCGCTTCGTTGATCTCGCTGGCGGCGAAGTCGTATCCGGAGATGTCCTTGTAGGCTGGGAAGCGGGCAGCCTTTATGCAGGAAATCTACCTGAATTTGGTGTTTTTCGACGGCCCGATTCAGATATATCGCCAATTGCCGCGGATCTTGACGTAGGTCTCGTCAATCAGGACTGAGCCGCAATGCGGCCGCCGGAACTGGCGAAGCCGCTTTTCGATCATCGGCGCGTAGGCCAGAACACAACGGTTGACGGTCGTAGGCGCTGCTTGCGCGGCACCTTGAGGTCTTCCTCCAGCCAATACTAGATCGTCGCGGGAAACTCGATTTGCTTGAGGCACGCATCGTCGGATCACCTTTATGTCATCGAGAGTGCGTCAGAGCCAATTATGGACGCCGATTGATAGTTCTGAGAGTGACAGACGCGAATTCGTCTCGGCTATAATGACCTCATCACTTGCTTGTCCGCATTGTCGTTGAGGTTTAAAGGGCGCGCCGGCTGACGTCATGGCCCGGGTGACAGCGGCAAATGGTGGTTGACTTGGCTCGCGCCGTGACGGACGTCGCTGGCTTGGAGTTGCTTATCGAGCGACGCGCGCCACGAGGAGATTGGGTCAAAGCCGTAAAAGGCGAAATCCCGCTGGATCCAGCAGGTGAATGATGACATGCGAAATAATAATTTTACCGTTAGCGCCAAACCTTACTAGAATCGTTCCAACTAACGAGGGCATCACACCAATGCGCCTGCCCTCGGCGACTGAACGGAGAAAAGTTTGTCTGATGCAAAACTGCAGAGCGTACTCTCGTCTCTTTCGCAATTGGCCAGGAGGCTGGATTCATTGGCGTCCAGCCCAGCACCGTACGATAGAGCGCGTCCGATGAAAGCGGAATCGGCGTGGGGCCTGAACGAAGCAAATCCTCAGGATCGATCATCAATGATCCTCAGGTGCGCGGGATATTCTATCAGGCAATCACCATCATCATTCTCACAGCGCTCATCTACTGGATCGTCGATAACACTGTCGACAATCTCAGGCGCGCGAATATCGCGTCAGGCTATGACTTTCTGAGGAGTCGCGCCGGTTTCGACGTCGGGCAGTCGCTGATTTCATTCACCAGCGATTCCACCTATGGCCGCGCTTTGCTGGTCGGCTTCATCAACACATTGCTCGTCGCGATCACCGGTATCATCACCGCGACGATCATCGGCTTCCTCGTCGGTATCGGACGCCTTTCGCACAACTGGATCATTGCCAAGCTCTCGCTGGCCTATGTGGAGGTGTTCCGCAACATCCCGCCGCTGCTCGTCATATTCTTCTGGTATAGCGGGGTGCTGTCGATATTGCCGCAGGCACGAGATGCACTTACCCTGCCCTTCGATATCTTTCTGAGCAATCGCGGTGTCGCCTTTCCAAGGCCGGTTGCCGGAGAGGGTGCCGAATACACGCTCCTCGCGTTTATCTTCCTCGTGCCTATGCTGATACCCAGGATCCCATACAAGGGACTGAACGCGCTTCTACTGCTGGGCGCCCTGCCCGTCCTCGCGGCGATCCTGCTCCCCGGCGGCTGGTTCGGCCTTACCTATGTCGAAACGCCGCTCTGGGGCGGCCTGATGGTCACCCTGGTACTGTCCTTCGTCGGAATAGCCGTTTCGCTGCCGCTCGGCATTCTGCTGGCGCTCGGACGCCGGTCGAACATGCCGGTCATAAAAATGCTCTGCACGGCCTTCATCGAGGTCATCCGCGGCGTTCCGCTGATCACCGTGCTTTTCATGGCAAGCGTGATGCTGCCGCTTTTCCTGCCGCAGGGCGTCACCTTCGACAAGTTCCTGCGGGCCCTGATAGGCGTGTCGCTCTTCGCCTCCGCCTATATGGCGGAAGTGGTGCGCGGTGGCTTGCAGGCCATCCCGAAAGGCCAGTATGAAGGCGCCGATTCACTGGGCCTCAGCTATTGGCAGAAAATGGGCTTCATCGTCCTGCCGCAGGCACTCAAGCTGGTTATCCCCGGCATCGTCAATACGTTCATAGGCCTCTTCAAAGACACATCGCTCGTATCGATTATCGGCATGTTCGACCTGCTCGGCATCGTTCGCCTGAACTTCAGCGACACCAACTGGGCAAGCGCCGTCACGCCGCTGACCGGCCTGATCTTCGCGGGCTTCGTCTTTTGGCTTTTCTGCTTCGGCATGTCGCGCTATTCAGGCTTCATGGAACGCCTGCTCGACAGAAGCCAGCGGTAAAAAGGGGAACAAGAAAATGGCAAATACCGCCACTACAACGAAAATGGCTCCATCGGCGACGGATGTCGCGATCGAAATTACCAACATGAACAAATGGTACGGTGATTTCCATGTGCTTCGCGACATCAATCTCAGAGTCGGACTCGAAAAGGTTTCAACGATATCCATATCTTGCAAGGCGTCTGGTGAGCATGCGGATGTGAGCGATGGTGATCCACGCTTCTGCTGAAGCGACGGATTTTTCGAAGTCCTTGGCCAGTCTGCGGCATCGACCCAGCCAGGCGAAGGTCCGCTCGACGACCCAGCGGCGCGGCAGGATTTCAAAACCCTTGGCCTTGTCGGAACGTTTGATGATTTCGAGTGTCCATTTCCCGATTTTCTGCAGCCGCTTTTTGAGCTTGTCGCCCGCATAGCCGCCATCAGCGAAGACATGAAGCAACCACGGCCACCGGTTTTTGATGGATTTCAGGAGATCGGGAGCGCCGTCGCGATCCTGAATATCGGCGCTGTGCACCATGAGGCCGACCATCAGCCCGAGCGTGTCGACAATGATGTGGCGCTTGCGGCCCTTAATCTTCTTGCCTGCATCAAAGCCACGGATACCGCCGCTTTCCGTCGTTTTAACGCTTTGGCTGTCGATCGCGCCCGCTGTCGGCGAGGCTTCTTTCCCCTCCAATTCCCGCGCCTCCATGACGAGGTGATGGTTGATCCGTGGCCAAAGACCCATTGCCCGCCATTCATAGAAATATCGCTGCACCGTCGAACAGGGCGGAAAGTCCTTCGGCAGCATCCGCCACTGGCAGCCTGTCGAAGCGATATAGAGAAGGGCGTTTAAAACATCGCGCAAATCAGTCTTGCGCGGACGACCCAGACGCCGTGGCGCAGGCATGAACGGTGCAACAAAATCCCATTCGCGATCCGTGACATCGCTTGCATATCCGCTCGTCCGCCGGACATAATTGCGCCGGGTGGTTTCAGTCCAGGCCATCGTGATCTCCATCGAATCTTTGCAAATCCGACGGAATCACAACTGGCTGAAATCACTCAATTCTTTTTGAGGCAGCCTCTCAGGGTCATGAGCGGCGAGCGCATCGTTGTCGCCGGCCCTTCCGGATCCGGAAAGTCGACGATGATTCGATGCATCAACCGGCTCGAAGAGCATCAGAAGGGTAAAATCGTCGTCGACGGGATCGAACTCACCAACGACCTGAAGAAGATCGACGAAGTGCGCCGGGAAGTCGGCATGGTCTTCCAGCACTTCAACCTCTTCCCGCATCTCACGATCCTGGAAAACTGCACACTGGCGCCGATCTGGGTGCGCAAGATGCCGAAGAAGGAAGCCGAGGAAGTCGCGATGCACTTTCTGGAGCGCGTAAAGATTCCGGAGCAGGCCAAAAAATATCCGGGTCAGCTTTCGGGCGGCCAGCAGCAGCGAGTCGCCATTGCCCGCTCACTTTGCATGCGACCGAAAATCCTTCTTTTCGACGAGCCGACCTCTGCACTCGACCCTGAAATGGTCAAGGAAGTGCTCGACACCATGGTCAGCCTCGCCGAAGAAGGCACCATGATCTGCGTGACACATGAAATGGGCTTCGCGCGACAGGTCGCCAACCGCGTGATCTTCATGGACCAGGGCCAGATCGTCGAGCAGAACTCGCCGGCTGAGTTCTTCGACAATCCGCAGCATGAGCGGACCCATCTTGAAGAGCTCTACGGCATCGATGTGTCGCCGGATCTGATCTCGGCGGTGACCGATACGGTTCTGGAGGCCGTCGGAGAGTGGCAAAACCGGCCGCTCGAGCTTTGCTATCACCTCGTGTTTTTCGACGCCATCCGGGTCAAGATCAGAGACGAGGGCTTCGTATGTCGGATTTGCGACTGGTGCGCAGTCGACGAGGACGAAGCGCAACGGGCGGGGACCGCCCAAACTGGTTGGCTGCATCATTGTTGAAGTGCGCCAGTGCGCGTTCAGTATGGAATCCGTCCTTCGATGGGATTGCAGCTGCCCATGCGCAATCTTGTGCTGCCGCCCCGGTCATCACGAGCTGTCAGCTACGCGCGGCTTCTCTTCGGGGTAGTGGAGCCGATCGTATCAGGCTTCCTCTTGCGGAACGCTGAGGTGATTCGCTGCGGTGGCTATTCAGCCGCGACTTGACGGGCCTTCAGGAAAGCCTGGAAACGCTCGGTCTGCTCTTCCACCGGTACGCCTTCTGCGTCCATTTGAGCCGTGAAGTCCGTGTACCGCGGATCAGGCGCAATAGCTTCTATTCGGGGGTTCGCCCGTCTCTGATCCACACGCCATTTCATATAAGCAGGTTTCTGTGACGTTAGATGGATCACTGGCCTTCTGAATTGTCGGTACACAGGCCAATCCTCGAACCCAGTTCGTCAGGCTGGATCTCGCCAGCGATGTCGTCGTCGGTGACAACAGATGCACCTGAAACGCGCGCAGTCCAAGACGGTCTGGCGATCGCCCGAATGGCGGAACTTGGTCACCGCAGGGACTGTCAGGAATTCTGTGCGGTGGGCCGGTTTCATCAGTTGAAGAACCGCTCGCCAAAGATGACGGCGAACTGTGTCTTTGCCTCGACCCATTCCCGCGGCGCCCGTTTCCATTGCTCGGCCGCGTTGTTAAGAACGAGATATAACAGCTTCATCGCGGCTTCGTCACCAGGGAAATGCCCGCGAGAACGCACAGCTCGCCGAAGCTTCGAGTTGAGGGCCTCTATTGCGTTCGTCGTGTAGATGATGCGGCGGACCCCTTCGGGGAAGGCGAAGAAGGGAACGACGTGTTCCCAGTTGCGCCGCCAGCTTTGAGCGATAGCGGGATATTTCTGGCCCCAGTACCCTTCCTCGAAGGCCTCCAGCGCCTTCAGGCCCGCCTCGGCATCTCGGGCGCGGTAGATGGCTCTCAACGCCGGCACAACGGTCCTTCTATCCTTATAGGATACGAACTCCAACGAGTGCCGGATCAGGTGGACGATGCAGGTCTGGACGATTGTTTGGGGAAAGACGGCGGTGATGGCCTCGGGGAAGCCCTTCAAGCCGTCGACCACGGCGATTAGGATATCCTGGCAACCGCGGTTCTTCAGCTCGTTCATGACCCGCAGCCAGAACTTTGCCCCTTCCGTCTGCTCGATCCAGAGCCCGAGGATCTCCTTGCTGCCGTCAGCGAGCACGGCCAGGGCGATATAGACGGCTTTGTTGCGTACGAAGCCCTCGTCTCTGATCTTGACCCGGATGGCGTCGAAAAACACGAGGGGGTAGCAAAGCTCGAGCGGCCGGTTTTGCCACTCTCCAACGGCCTCCAGAACCGTATCGGTCACCGCCGAGATCAGATCCGGCGACACATCGATGCCGTAGAGCTCTTCAAGATGCCCCTGGATCTCGCGCACTGTCATACCACGGGCGTACATCGAAATGATCTTATCGTCGAAATCGGGAAACCGGCGCTGATACCTGGCGATCAGCTTTGGGTCGAAGGTACCCGCCCGATCGCGCGGGATGGTCAGCGTCATCTTCGATGTGCCAGTCAAAACCGTCTTCTTGGAGGAACCGTTGCGCCTGTTGGCGGGGCCGCCCTCCAGGCGCTCGACGTCGAGATGGTCGTCAAGCTCCGCATTGAGGATGCGCTCTGAAAGCGCCTTCTTCAGATCGTCCAGCAAACCGTCCTTGCCGAAAACCTCGGATGGATCACGTCCAGCCAGGAGCTGGTCCAGAAGTTCTTTCTCGATAGCCATGTGATGATTCTCTCCTTTTCATCATCATGGCCCACCGCACAGAATTCCTGACAGTCCCGCCTCCTCCGCTCACGCTCCGGCCTATGATGCGCACCGCTTTTCGCCGTGCCTTTGGAACGATCATCGCAACCACCAAAGAGGAGTGAAAGACATGAACATCACCAACTACATCCAGTTCGACGGCGACAATCTCGACAACGCAAAGGGCGCCGGCCTCATCTCCACTGTCGACCGCGACATGGACATCAAGGTGGTGCCGTTCGCGTCCGACAATGAAAAGGCCCCGACGCACCGCTTCTACGCCAAGTCACTGCGCGGACATGACATCTACACCCTCTCGATCCGCAAGCTTCGCTACAACGCCAATCTCGGCCGGTTCCCCCGCCAGGACGACGCCTCCCTGCAGGCGATCATCGAATGGGAACCCCGCGATTAAACCATTCACAGTGCCCGGCGAGCAGCCGGGCGCCCACCTTCGAAAGGCCGGAGAACCCGGCAAAGTGCTGATATTCAGCATTTTTCCTGCTACGGTGGCCCGTAACTGGAGATTTGCCGATGAACGTTCATTCCCGCCGTCCGGATCGTTCCCCGGAAGCTATCGAGAAGAGGCGTAAGGCCGCCGAGCAGGCGCGCGCCGCCAATATCCGGCAGGGCTACGTTCACTATCCTGCCCTCGAGGAGGCGACCGCGCGGTAGTCGCCGGCGAAGGCGCAGGGTCCCAAAGCCTTCCGACATTTACTCTTTGGCGAGCCAGGAACAGACGCCGGTGAGACTTACCAATGAGCGGCGATACGTGCTTGAGCAATGCGTGAGGAACGTCCTGCGTTCCCGCCAGGTGAGCGGCGGCAAGGCTGGCTCCGAAGCAATTAAAGCTGTACGACGTCTCTCTACGAATGTGCTCTCGACTATTAATGCGAGCTCTAGAACTGCCAGTGAGAGGACTATGCAGGCGCGGTTTGGCGGCAAATAGGATCTCGGAGCCGGCAAAAACCGATCCTGCTCACCAATCTGACGAGAGGTAGCAACGTCGCCCGATTTCGCGTCTCCTCTGTTCCGGAGCACCGAGCGAGATCGAAGCGGCGTATTCACGTTAACAGCTGACGGGGAAGATGAAGCCAACATGCACGATAGCACCTCCACACACGTGCCGCTATGGTCCTGGATCATTCCGCTCCTCGGTGGCGTGATTGCGGCTCTCGCACTAGCGCACCTGCTGCCCGAAGGCTCTGTCCTGATACTGCTGACGTCGGCGGCCCTGCTTGCAGGTGCTGTTTTTGCAGCGGTGCATCACGCCGAAGTTCTTGCCGAGCGGGTGGGTGAGCCTTTTGGAGCGATCCTCCTCGCTATCTGCGTGACAATCATCGAAGTGGCGGTCATCGTCTCCATAATGTTATCTGGCGCAGAGGGAAACGAAGAGGTCGCGAGAGATACGGTTTTTTCCGCGTTGATGATTGTGCTCAACGGAGTCATCGGACTTTGTCTAGTGGTTG
This sequence comes from Sinorhizobium meliloti, assembly GCF_017876815.1. Taxonomy (NCBI): domain Bacteria; kingdom Pseudomonadati; phylum Pseudomonadota; class Alphaproteobacteria; order Hyphomicrobiales; family Rhizobiaceae; genus Ensifer; species Ensifer meliloti. The sequence goes on from NZ_JAGIOS010000004.1 coordinate 154,119, forward strand.
GCGGCCGACGCCACCACGAGCAGTCGTTTCAGTTGAATGCGGCCTCGGCGGCACTGGCAGTGCTTGGCACACTCGCGACGCTGTCTCTCGTGCTGCCGAATTTCGTCATCGCGGGACAGCCCCAGCAGTTCGCTCGAATACAGCTTGCCATCATTGGACTTGTGTCGCTGGTCCTCTACGGCGTGTTTCTATACGTGCAGACGGTCCGCCATCGCGACTATTTCATGGATCACACGGGTGCCATCGATGACGGCAAGGCGCTTCCGGCCGAGCATGAACGCCCGAAGGGCAATATGCCGGTAACTGGAGGCCTGCTCGTGCTGGCCCTCGTGGCAGTCGTTTTGTTGGCCAAGCTGCTTTCTCATCCCCTCGACAGCGCAGTCGACGCGGTCGGGCTGCCACAAGCCGTGGTTGGCGTGGTCATCGCGGGTGTCGTTCTCCTGCCGGAGGGCATAGCCTCGATCAAAGCAGCATTGCTGAACCGCCTTCAAAACAGCGTAAATCTTGTTCTCGGGTCGGCCCTTGCAAGCATAGGTATGACAGTTCCGGTGGTCGCTGCGATCTCCGTCACACTCGGGCAGAACATTACGTTGGGGCTCCGCCCGGAGAACCTCGTAATGCTCGTCCTGACACTCTTTGTCAGCACGATCACCCTCGGCACCGGCAGAACCACCGTGCTCCAAGGTGCCGTTCACCTCTCGATATTTGTTGTTTTTCTCCTGCTTTCCGCCGTGCCCTAATTCGGGCGAATCGATTGTGGCCGATTGGCCCCTCGATCGTCCCGTAGCGTCGCCAACGATGGTCTGCACGGCCTGATGCTCGGTTGTTTCCATTGGCAGGGTTAGGGCCTCCGGGCCAGTCAGCAACAGGCGGAAGGCCAAATCAACCGCCTGAAGACAATCAAGCGTGCCCATGCCTTCGCCGGCGAGACGCGTGAGTGTGGCGACGTCGTCATCGATCAGCAACTCGGCGAGCCGGTCGAATGGAAGGACGGCGTCGAGTCCTTCGGCGCGCCCGCAGGATCACATCCTCGCCGATTGTCACAGGACAGTTTCCTTTTACCACATGAACGTCGTTCCGATTGGCGACTTCCTTCCTACCGTGATGCACGCGTATGCCAAAGCCGCAGCACGTAGATCGTCGACATTTCGTAATGGCCAACGAGAATTCGCCGAACCTCTCGTGGGTCGAATTCCTCCAGCCGTTCGCCGATGCGCGGTTGTTCGAGCAGGCGCGCAGGAGCGCTTGTCAACGATTGCACAGTGCGAGCAGCAGCTTGCCGATTTACCGATGCCAGGAAATCATGCAGGCGCCCTAGATCGGAGACTGCCGCGTCCACTCGAGCTTCATCACAGCGGCAAGGGTAGCGGCTTGTCGCTGTCAAGACTGTCGGCCCAGGCCTGAACGGCATGGTGCTCGATCACGCGGCCAGCGTCGACGTCGGCAAGCGCTTCCAGCGTCAAGCGTCGGCGCTCCTCTTCCTGATCGATCCAGGCGGTCAGCGCCTGCTTGACGATCCACCCGCGCGAGCGCTCAAGGCGGGCGGCGATCTGATCGACTTTCTCGGCGAGAGGCAGTGGCACGTGCGCGGTCAGCACCTTGGTTTCCATGTTTGGCTCCCATCGAGTCATTGTCAATCACCATGATTAATATTGATTATTGTTGGAGCAAAATCAAGGTTGGAGGCGCCAACGTGTCGAACATGAAGTCGATCTTCTCGGAATTGAGCGCACCCTCGTCATCAACGTCGTACTCTGCGTATCGCGAGACGACGAGGCTCCGCCGTCGCCTGAGGAGACGCTTCTTGATCTCGTCGAGGTGCCCTCGCCTCGCCAGTCAGGGTCGTCTCGCCGGTCCGCGACCGACGACGGCGGCGCTCAGGGTCGGACAGCACTTCCACCTTTGGGTTGTGACCAGTCAAAAGGGGCAGACTACTCATCACACTCAAAAAGTGAGAGATCGTGTCGTGGAATTTATGGGACCACTAGTACGGCCATATTCCCGATCGAGCTAGACGTGGTATTCTTCGGTCGCCCTTACTTTGCTAGTCACCTGGAACTAAAATTCACTACATTGTATGCTTGGCCTCTTCATTGGAGGTTGAGGCATGGCAAATGCGACTGGCCGACCAACGGGCCCCATTGGTTTTGAGCGAGGCGGAGCGGGAATATCTGGAGCGACAGGTGCGCAAGCATCGTGTTGCACGCTCCCTGTCGGAGCGGTGCCGGATCATTCTTCGCTGTGGCGAGGGAGTTCCGAGCAAGGTCGTTGCGGACGAGCTCGGCCTGCATGAACATACGGTTGGCAAATGGCGACGGCGCTTCCTCAAAGACCGACTCGATGGTCTGCTCGACGAAGTTCGCCCTGGTCGGCCCCGAACCATCGACGACGATCAGATTGCGGCTGTGATCGAGCGCACGCTGCGTTCAACGCCAAGCGATGCGACCCACATTGGTCGATCCGCTCGATGGCAGGGGCCACAGGCTTTTCGCACACGACCATCCGCCGGATATGGAACGCTTTCGGCCTGCAGCCGCATCGCACAGAGACGTTCAAGCTTTCCAGCGATCCTTTGTTCGTCGATAAGGTCCGCGACATCGTCGGTCTTTATCTGTCACCTCCCAATCGGGCGCTGGTTCTCAGCGTGGACGAGAAGAGCCAAATCCAGGCTCTCGACCGCGAGCAGCCAGTGTTGCCGATGATGCCTGGCGTGCCGGAACGGCGCACGCATTCCTATGTCCGACACGGCACAACCACGTTGTTTGCCGCTCTGGATGTCGCCTCCGGCTTTGTCATCGGCAAATGCTACAAGCGGCACCGTGCCACCGAATTCCTGGATTTCCTCAAGCAGATCGATGCGAGCGTACCGTCCGATTTGGACGTTCATATCGTGATGGACAACTATGCGACCCACAAAACTGCATCGGTCAAAAACTGGCTGATGCGACGGCCGCGCTACCACGTGCACTTCACCCCGACCTCGGCGTCATGGATCAATCAGGTCGAACGCTGGTTTGCAGGCGAATGTGCGCTCCACGACCCAGCGACGCGGCAGCACCTCGAAGCCCTTGGCCTTGTCTGTTCGCTTGACGATCTGCAGCGTGAACTTTGCGACGTTGCGCAATGCGGCCCGCAGTTTCGGACCGGCATAGCCGCCGTCAGCAAAGATATGCCTGAGCCACGGCCAGCGTCTGAGGACGGTTTTGAGCGCCGCTACGGCACCATCGCGGTCTTGAATGTCAGCACTGTGAACGACGAGCCCCACCATCAAGCCGAGCGTGTCAACAACGATATGACGCTTGCGACCTTTGATCTTCTTGCCCGCGTCATAGCCCGCGATCCCCCCGCTTTCAGTCGTTTTGACGCTCTGACTGTCGATCACGCCTGCCGTCGGTGAGGCTTCCTTTCCTTCCAGCTCTCGCGTCTCCATAACGAGATGATAGTTGATCCGCAGCCACAAGCCAGTCGACCGCCACTCGTAGAAATAACCCTGCACGGTTGAATAAGGTGGAAAATCCTTTGGTAGCATCCGCCATTGGCAACCAGTCGACGCGATATAAAGCAGTGCGTTCAGAACCTCGCGCAATTCCGTCTTGCGCGGTCGACCGAGCCTGCGGGGCATCGGCATAAACGGAGCAATCAGCGACCACTCCCTGTCCGTCAGATCACTTGCATAACGCCCCGTCCGTCGGCCATATTGGCGACGGGTGAAATCAGTCCAGCCCATTGCGGTCTCGATCGAATCCTAAGCAAATCCGAAGGAATCACAACTGGCTGATTTCATTCAACTCTTTTTCGGTCAGGCTCTTACAGGTGGACGAAATCCGCAGACGACATCCTGGCCTCCGTCAAACGTTTCTGCCAGAAAGTCCAGGACTTATGACACGAATTTCGGATTCGGATGACTAGGGCGTCGATTCATACACTTTGATATCCTCGCGGCGATGAGCTTTGGCGGCGAGGTAGTTTCCGGGCGCTTATCGTATCGGCTTGCGATGCCTCGGAACTGTTTGATCCTATTGAAGAAGCGCTCCACGAGGTTCCGCTGCCGATAGAACCAGGTGGCCCAGGCCTTTCGCTCGGCGGCCTTGGCCCGGATGGCATTACTGTCATAGCCCGTATCCGCCAGCAGGATATCTTCCTCGCCGAGCTCGTCCGTCAGTGCGTCAGCTGCTAAAGTGTACCTGAAACCGCCGGAGCCGACAATGCGCCAAGAACGCACCGTCCAGGGCAGCATATTCGATCTTTTCGCCGAGCACGAGATCGGTCGTGAGTTGGAGGCGATGTCGCAGTGGCTGGACGCCCATCGCGATCTTTTGAATTTGGTGACGTCCGATCTGCGCCGACAGGGGGTCACGGAAACTGGCCGGCAGGGTTTGCCGTCGGAGGCGGTGCTGCGCTGTGCCCTCCTCAAACAGTACCGCCAGTTGAGCTACGAGGAGTTGGCGTTTCATCTGGAAGATTCCGCCTCGTTCCGGGCCTTTGCCCGGCTGCCATGGGGATGGAGCCCGAAAAAGTCGGTCTTGCACAAGACGATCAGCGCGATCCGGGCGGACACCTGGGAAGCGGTCAACAAAATGCTGCTGGCCAGCGCCCGGCAAGAAAGGTTGGAAAGCGGCAGGGTCGTGCGTGTGGACAGCACCGTCACGGCGGCGCTGATCCACGAACCAAGCGACAGCAGTCTTTTGTGGGACTGCGTGCGGGTGATGGTTCGTCTTCTGCAGCAGGCGGATTCGCTGGGCAGCACCATTCCCTGGCACGATCACTGCCGCGCGGCGAAGAAGCGGGCTCGGGTGATCGAGTATACCCGCGGTCGCCCGAAACGGGTTCAGCACTACCGCGCTCTGCTCAGGATCGCCCGGAACACCCTGGATTATCTGCAGCAGGCGGCGGCACAGTTGCCGCTGGCGGCGGGCCCGGCGGGCAAACTCTGGCAGGCCCAGGTTCGCCACTATCAGCCACTGATCACGCAGATCATCGCCCAGACGGAGCGGCGGGTGCTAGCCGGCGAAGCAGTGCCGGCCGGCGAGAAGCTTGTCAGCCTGTTCGAACCGCATGCCGACATCATCGTCAAGGGCAGCCGCGACGTCGATTACGGACATAAGCTCAATCTGACCACCGGCAGGAGCGGACTGATCCTCGATCTCGTCATCGAAGCCGGCAATCCAGCCGACAGCGAGCGGCTCTTGCCCCTACTGGAGCGCCACATCGCCTTCTATGGCGAGGCGCCGCGGCAGGCGGCCGCCGACGGCGGCTATGCAAGCCGTGAAAACCTGCGCCAAGCCAAGGCCTGGGGTGTACGCGACATGGCCTTCCATAAGAAGAGCGGCCTCAGGATCGAAGACATGGTCAGGAGCCGCTGGGTGTATCGAAAGCTCAGAAACTTCCGGGCCGGCATCGAGGCCGGCATCTCCTGCCTGAAGCGGACCTATGGCCTGGCCCGCTGCACCTGGCGCGGGCTTGACCACTTCAAGACCTACGTCTGGTCCTCGGTGGTTGCCTACAATCTCGCCCTCTTCGCCCGTCTCAGGCCGACCTAACGCCGGTCATCGCGCCGCGTTCCGGAACACGCCGCGAGCGCCGGCCGATGCCACACGACCCTATCGCCGCCAAATCGCCCTTCGATCACAACCTGCAAGCCCTGTGCCATCACGCCTCGCGAATAAAGACCGCTTCAGCGAGCAAAACACTTCTAAAACCCTGAAAAACAGGCGTTGGCGAGTAGCGGAGGCGCATTCGCGCCTCCGCTCTCTCAGAACCGTGCGTGAACCTCTCAGTTCACACGGCTCCCATCAGGCAAACGTGCCGATCAGACCGAGTTGCCAGTGCACAAAGAGATCGGTGCGCTGCTCGACGAGCCGTTGTAAGAACCGACTTGCCCGAGCCTTACCCCTGCCAAAGCGCTTGAACTTCCGCCTTGCCCACGCAAGCATCGTCTGATTGACGTAGCGAAGTATGGGCTGCAGCCCCGTTGGCGCGTACCGTCCATAATAGCTGATCCACCCCCTGAGGAGCGGATTGATCAGCCGGGCGATGTCGTTCAACGAGAGCTGCGTCTGTCGGCGGATGTGCAAGTCCCTGATCTTTTCCCGCATCGCTTTCAGCGCCGAGGAACTGACCGCTGGTGTGAAGCCGCAAAACAGTCGCCCGCTTTGCGTTCCCCATACCGCGCGCGGTCGGAAGCAATATCCGAGGAAGTCGAACGTCACATTCGGATGTTGCCCTCTGCGTTTGGAGTCTCTGCAGTAAACGATCTTGGTTTTGGTGGGATGCATCTCCAGTTGGCACTCCGCCAGCCTCGCCTGAAGTGCGGCCTTGACGGCCTCCGCTTCCTGCTCGCTCCGGCAGTGCACCAAACCGTCATCCGCATACCGACACCATGGGAGGTCGGGATGTGTCCGGTCCATCCACAAGTCAAATGCGTAGTGCAGGAACAGATTTGAAAGAATCGGACTAATCACGCCCCCTTGCGGGGTGCCGCAATCACGCTCTATTCTTTGTTCATCTTGTTCCATGGGCGCCGTCAGCCATCTTTCGATGTAGAGCAACGCCCATTTGCACTTTACATGCTTGCGGACAGCCTTGAGCAATAGTTCGTGGGAGATGTTGTCGAACAGACCCTTGATGTCGAACTCTAAAACCCAATCATATTTCCAGCACCGCTGACGCGTGATCCCCACGGCATCGAGCGCCGATTTGTTCGGCCTGTAGCCGTAGGAATCTTTCAGGAAGATCTGATCGAGTTCCGGTTCGATGAGCTGCTTGACCACCATCTGCGCGATCCTATCGCTCACGGTGGGCACACCCAAAATCCGCTGGCCCCCAGTCTTTTTGGGAATGGGGACGGCTCGCACCGGTGGCGGAAAGTAGCTTCCCGAACTCATCCTATTCCAGATCTTGTAGAGATTACCCTTCAAGTCGGCTTCGAACTGCTCGATCGTCTGCCCGTCCACACCGGCCGCACCACCATTGGATTTGACCGCTTTATAAGCTTCGTACACCAGCCGCTTATCGATCCTAAACGGCTTGTCTGTCGTATCCGCCGACGTCATCCTGTTTCCAGTTGTTTCGAAAATACGACCACCTGACCCGACCCCTTCGCTCCAGCCCCATTACAGGGCCTTCAACGCTAATACGGGTCGATCCGTCCCAGCTTCCTGCATCGGTACTCTCGCCTCGCGGTGATGTGCCGCTTGTGCTTCTCCCTTGGCATCAGAAAGCTGGTTCCTGCAGTTCCACGCAAAAGCCTGCATCCGTCTCATGCCCCCTATACGCCGTCCACTGTCCGCCCAGTCATCAGGCTCCCGACGGACTTGTCCCGAGAGATCCATACACCCTCGGTTTTAGTGGTGGTAAAGAGTTCTAACGACGCGTCATCGAAGGGTTTGCTTGCGCTCATCTTCCGGATGCCTACCTGCCCCGGATCATGTCCGCGGCTTTTGACCCAACGCTCACCACCATGGCTCTTCTACCACAGCAGCTTGGGCTGGTTTGAGACCCGCTCCTGAAAGCCGATCCCGAGGGGCCTACCCTCATCTTTCACGCAGCTTCTCAGCATGTTGTCAGTTCGCCATCGAACCTCCTTCTGCTTGCTGCAGCACACTATGGACGGGCACTAGTCTAGAGCGGATCGCCGCCGAGCCGCCTGATGGCCACCCATCACCCATATTTTCACCATCAATCATGTCGCCGAAATGCTCGGCGAAGACCGAGAACTCCTCGAGGCGATCGACAGCAACTCTGACAGTTTGACCTATGGAAGTATGGAAGTATCTTCAGCGTCGTACATGGTGACGATGAGACAATCACCGCACTGACCGACGATGGCATCGATGAGCTGAGGCAAATGCTTGCCGATGCGCGCCGTTCACCTTAAGCTTGGAACGACTTCCTCGACTACGAAGAAGTCATCGCTTGCGTCAAGGCGAAATCTCCGCGGTAACAATCGGCCGGTTACCATATTAGCGGCTTGCCAAGAGTTCACGCCGACTAGTTACTTCGAGGCCTTGGCTCTATGTTTCAGTGTCATGGCGCTCCGATGGCCTTTTCCGACAAGCATTCGGTCTTTCGCGTGGCGAAGAAGGACGCCACGCGCCGCCAGGGCATGACCCCAGTACAACCGTGCGCTTTTGGAGCGAAACATCGAGATCACATGCGATCTCAGCGTTCGTACGACGGAGGCACCCCATCGCGTGGTCATTTGTAGCTCTCGCAAATTGCCAGAGTACGATCTCAGAAGTGTCCGCTTCGTAGCCCCGCGTCCGCCATGGCGTTGGGCTCCTTCAAGAGCTCAGCCGTTCGTACACATCGAGCGCAGCGCTGTGGGTCGGCTCATTTGCTAGGCCTCTTAGATTGGGATTTCGCCTTACCTGCAGTCGTCGAGCGCGAAGCCTGCGACACATAGATCGGGGGACGACCCCAAACCTCCGATATGATATCCATCACCTCGGCATTGACGGAATTCAGCGTTTCCATCGCTTGCTCGTATGCCGATCGGCCTACCGCTCCCGCTGATAGCTCATACAGCGATCGATTCTTGAGCCCCGCGTATCCTATCGCATCCGATTCCCAGACGATGGCAGTCAAGAGATCATCACCCAGGGAGCCCCGCAGCAGGGCGATCGTCTCCTGCTCTGCGACGTCACGCGGGTCGTGCCTTGTCACCAAGAATTTGAAAAAATCATAATCTTCGGACTTCCCAGCTTCTTCGATCCTGCGGACGTATTCCGAGAAAATGCTGAGGGACATGGCCGTTGACGCGACATCATCCAATTGCGGGTGGACTGTAACCAGCACGCCGGTCGCTGCTTCAAGCGCAACCGGGCCTAAGCCGTCGCGTACAGGTGCACCGGCAATAACGACGACATCGTAATTGCCCTCGACTTCCTCGATCGCAGACACCAGTCTCGAGTTAGCATCTGGGTTCCTCGAGGCCCCGCTGAGGTAGCGCCGCAAGCGTTCCTCCTCGAACCGGCGGAGCTCGATACTGCCCGGCACGATATCAAGACCATCAAAATGCGTCGGTCGGATTACAGTCCTAATACTGGCCCGATCGTCATCACAGCGTAACGCGGCATATATGCTTTTATTGTAGACCGGCGTCGTACTGGCGGTGTAACCGAACATTCCCGAGAATGAGCCTCGCCTATCAAGATCTACAGCGAGAACACGGAATCCTTGAAGTGCAAGGCCCTGAACCAGATAGAATGCTGTAGTGGTACTTGCGGAGCCGCCTACTGAGATAATCTGTAGTTTCTCACCCTCGCGCCTCCGCGGGTAAAACTTTAAAGCATCTTTCGGACGGGCCGAAGCGAGATAAGCACGAAGTTCGTTGATTTGTCGAAGCGTATAGGAGCGTCGCCCTGCGGTCCCTAGCTCCGGTGTTGGCCCCAGACCATCAATTGACAACTGGCGCAGATAACTGTGCGACACACCGAGGATCTCGGCGACCTCGCCCAAGGAGAAGGAGCGCAAGGTCATGGGGTCTGGAAATGGAAAGTCGATAGCTACGCCAGAGGCGCGTACGCGATCGAAGAGTTCTTTGGCCCGACGCCGGATGCGTTCCGACGTTCTCTCCTTTTCATGCGGCGGACTAACAGTTTGTGGCATAACGGGTCCCGCGAAGGCTATTCTCCAGCATGTAGGTTTATTGCCACGGCCCTTCTTGCACGTCTGAAAACGCCGCGCAAGTCGCAACCGGATAGATTGTGGCGGGTCCACCGCACAATCTAGTCCGATCAGCGCGCGCTCGATCTTCCCTAGGGTTGATTTGCGCATGTACGAAGCCAGTTTCCCGCTGCGCCCCGTGGAACATTTCTGCCGGTATGAGTGAGTGTGTCACAGCCCGAGCGTTGACATCTATTGGGGCCCGACCCGCAGCTTGTTATGCGGCGAGTAGATAAGAGTTCCTTTTTCGCGCGCTACTCACACCATTGCAGCATCCCGCGGACGAAAGCAGAAGCTCGGCGCGACATCCCGCATGGGCGAATGAACCTTGAGCCGACTGGTGATCCTCGGTCCGAACGCGGCCGGTGCGCTGGGCAAAGCGTAAAAGCTCGACCGTGGACCATGGCTTGCGCGAATGCTGAACCGCAAACAACCCAGATTGGCGGCCCGGCCAACAAAGATGGGTTGCATCGTCCGGCGGAACGCATTGCAAGTCAGCAAGAGCGCCGGCCGCAACAGCGGCAAATGTGAGCCAGAGCCTCATATCGGTGGAAACCGCCGGGTCAGCTCTCAGCCTAAAGCTTCGACAATGTCTCCAACCAACTCTCTTTCGTATTCCCGGCACGACGATTGCCTTCCAGCACAAGCTTGGGAACAGTGCTAATCATTGCACTGAATTGCCGATCAACATTTGCGATCGCCGCATCGTTGTCTCGCTTATCAAGAAGCTCCAGAAGCTCGCTCATGTCATCTCTGATACATGAGAGACGCTCCGGCTGGTGCAAGTCCAACCAACGAATGTATCTCGTCCGAACGTTGTACTCATGCACGAGGTCCCGCATTATTCTGTTGTTCGAAGCCTTCGCGATACGTTCGTAAAAAGACTGTTGGAACTCCCTGATCAAGTCGTAGTCGGTCCAGCTGGGAAGAACTACAAACGTAGAGTGCTCATACAGGTTTTCTCTGAACACATGCTTGAGCACCATCATAATAAAATCAAGTTGATCCGACAGTTTCTGTGGATCAAGCTTCTTGGTGTAGTAGCCATTGTTGAATGAGCTCATGATGTATTCTTCTATTTCGAGCTGAATTAGTACCTCGCGCACAGGTACAACGCTAGTATTCATGACGTTGCTGATTGCAACAGCATCGAGTCGCGTACCGGGTGGAACCTCACAATTGACGATAAGCTTCTTGAGTGCTTTATATACTTTGCCGACCTTGGACTCGTCCCATCCTAGTTTATGTTCGTGGCGACTATACATGCCTTCTCCTCCGCGCATAGTTTCTGTTGTTCAAAGAAGTCTGGGGCTGCAGCCCGCTTCTGGCGCTGGCGTGTAATTTCTCCTCTGTCGCGTACCGCGGAATACTCGAGAAGTAACCGAACATGTCCGACAATTAGCCGTACGGATCGAGATCTCCGGCGGTGACGCGTAATTTTTTGCAGTGCGAAGGCTCTGAGAACGATGTGGTGGTGCGGAGCCGGAGGCTACGAGATGATCTGTGATTTCTTGGCCTCGCGCCGCCACGGGCAAAACTGCAAAGCCTTCTTCGCACGGGCCGAAGCGGAATAACGTTCGTTTGTGTCGCAAGACGCATCCTGACGGTGTTTGAGCTGCATGTTGATAAACATCCGTCACGATGTAGACTCGCTTCTCCGTGCCAGTCAACCGAAACTTACGGCTTTATCGGAGCGCCTTTCGTCAGCCTCATTGAACTCTTGTGTTTATTTCCCTCACAGTCAGCTGCGGAGTTGTCGCTTGGCACTTATATGTGAGAATGCGGCTGTTTCAGCCGAATGTGGCATTAAAGATGAGAATCCAACGGGTGGGATGCGCAAAATAACTGCACTGGGAAGACGCCACCGAACGGCATGTATGGGGCATGATCTCCTCAATAGCGCTGCTGAATCGCACTTGATTCTGACCCATCATTTTCGCACGCCTCATCATGAGCATCACTGGTCCAGCCCGCTCGAGATGGATACTCCGGCTAGCCGAGCTGATCGCAGATGCAGCGCCAGCATGGGATTTGCTGCAGTAGGTAGGCTCCTTAGTTCCGTGGCGACGGCGAGCGATTTCGGTCGGCGAAGTCCAGGTTCGGACGCCGCGCTCGGCCTCATCGTCGAGGAGCCGTTCTCCTATGAGCGCAGTCCCATGATAGCGGCCGAACAGGAGACGGGCGGTCATGCCTGCCTGGGTGCCGGAGCAGGCCACCACACAGCGGGCAGGTGATGCGCCAGCCGAGAAGCTGGCTGCGAAGGCCGGGTCCCGGTTCATGGTCACTCGGATGGCAGGCTGAGCGGGACTCTAGCGGTCTGGCTGCAATCAGGCGTCGCGATGCTCGCGCCACATTCGAAGAGGTCATGCGGCGCAGGGCGGCCGGTTCGGTCGAGAAGATGCCGGCCAGGCGCGTAACCTGAGCAGCGGTTAGGCTGCGATCGCCCGCGCGCAAAGACAACACCTGGGAAGACAATGCCGCAGCATACTAGAGCAGATCCTGTTCAATCCGGGTCATACCCGGCAGCCCTGAAGTAGTTGGCACACTCGTCAGGAGTGAAGCGGGGTATCAAGGCGCCGACTGCGTCCCACAGGGCATCGATCTTTCGCTCCGCGCGGCCTCGCAGCATGGCTTTCAGTTTCGAGAATGCATTCTCGATGGGATTGAAGTCTGGGCTATAGGGCGGGAGGAACATAAGCTTGGCCCCGGCGCGCTCGATGGCATCCCGCACACCGGATGTCTTGTGTGCTGGCAAGTTGTCCATGACTACGACGTCCCCGGCCTGAAGGGTCGGCAGAAGTACCTGTTCGACATAGGCCAGGAAGACGTTGCCGTTCATCGCGCCGTCGTAGACAAACGGTGCGGTCATTCCGGTTAGGCGCAAGGCGCCGGTGAAGGTCGTTGTCTTCCAGTGCCCGTGCGGTACGCCGGCCCGGCAACGTTCGCCTCGCAGTGCACGCCCGCGCAGACGTGCCATCTTCGTGGAAAGGCCGGTTTCATCGATGTAGATCAGCTTCTCCGGATCGAGATCGAGCTGACCATCAAACCAGACGCGCCGGCGCTTCAGGACATCCGGCCGGTCTTGCTCCAGTGCGTGTGCGGTCTTTTTTTAAAGGTCCATCCTCGGCCTCGAAGCCAGGCGCCAAGTGCGCTACGGCTGATCTTCACCTGCCGTTCGACGGACAAGCGCTGGACCATTTCATCGAGCGTCACGTCCTTCCGCTCTTCGATCAGGGCGACAACAAATTCCTCGTGTGCGTCTACCGCCGATGGCCGCCTCCAGCCCTGCGGCCGAGGGGTCAGCTCGCCCTCTTTCGCTCTCGCGATCCAGCGGATCGCTGTCGAGATCCCAACTCCGAACCGGGCTGCAGCCTGTCGAGCTGACATGCCCGCTGCAGACGCTTTCAAAACCCGTATTCGAAGATCGTCGCTCAGTGCCTGGCCCATCATCCACCTCTTCGCTGTGGATGTTGAATCAGCTTCGGCCTGCGTCGTCACTTCACAATCGATTCATCGATCGCAGCACGTGCTCTAAGTGGCGGGATCGCATCGAAGGAAGCATGCCGGCTGATCCAAGACGACAAGGAGCTCGTCGGCGTTCGGGCGCCAAGATTACCGGCAATTGCCGCGAGGATATACCCGCGTCATGCGAAGACTGCCTCGGCATCAAACTCCGGCTCCCACTTCTCGATCGGTTCGCTCGTAATCTGCTCGCGTCCAAGGGACATACCGAAAATACAGTAGCGAATTATAAAATTCTCAACAGAGGTGGCCCTTGTTAAGGAAATAATACAATATCCCAATATATATACTTGCGTCGGCTCATTTGTTTGCTCAAAACCATCCCGGCCAAATCAACCGTTTTGACGCGATTCTAGCCAAACCAATGAGGCACCAGGCGGGACTGCGGCAGGCGATGCCCTCCCTTCAATCCGAGTGTCTCGTCCTAGTAGGAGATCAAGCTATGTCACGCAAAGCACCTTTCACGAGCGATCCGATCTTGCAAATGAACTCGCTGGCGCCTGCGCTCGAAGTGCGGGACTGGGTACGTGGTGAGCCCCTTGCGAGCTTCCAGCCCGGCAGAGTGTACATCCTTGAAATTTTGTGCAACCTGGTGTGGATCTTGTGTGGGGGCGATGCTCACCCTGATAGAGCTGCAGGAGACTTACAAGGACAGTGGAGTTGAGGTCGTTGCAGTCGCGGCACACGAAAGCGCTGCATCCGCCGAAGAGGCCCGCAGCAAGCTTGACGCGTGGTTAAATGAGAGTTTCCCGAAGTTGAACTTTCTGGTCGCGTTCGACGACACAGGCGCAATGAACACTCTTTGGATGCAGCCGAGTTTTTCTGTCGGGATTCCGAAGGTGTTCGTGATCGGCCGAGACGCCACATCGCCTTTGTCGGTCGACCGGACAAATTGCACGACGTTCTGCCGCAAATTCTTGACGGCACCTGGCGCACCAGCGCTCAAGCGAAAGCCGCCGAAAGGGAGCGGATCGCCGAAGATGAGCCAAAAGCGCGCAAACAAGCGTTGAAGGAGCAGATCAGGGGCAAATTCAGGGAAGCGGAGGAGCTAGAGGATTGGAAAACGGCGCTTGCGACGATTAAAAAGGGCGTTGCCCTTTATCCGAATAACCTTTCTTTCCGCCAGGCGCATGTCATGCTGCATGCGGCGTTTTTCGAACTTTTCGACCCGGCGTATGACCACTCGAAATTTCCATCTGTCGAGCGCTTCGCCATGGGCAAGGAGCTCTCCGAACACATTCTGGCACTGTCTCGGCTGAAAGATGACTACAGCAAGGCGTGGTTTTATCGTATGGTCGCTGCGTACTATCATGCGAGTGGCAACAAAGACCGCGCAGTCGAGTTGCTCGAGCTGGCAGTGAAGTCGCTGGACGGGCCAAAGCCTATTTCCGAAGTTCTGAAAGACGGCTTTCTAGCCGATTTGCTGCAGACCCTAGCCAACTACAAGGGCGAGAAGGTTTGTTACGGCAATGTTTGTGTGGCTCCGGAGGAGATAGCTCCGGACGGTGTCACGCCGAAGGCGGGGAAGAAGAACCCGGCTGACAGAGGAGCTCTTGAATGACCTCTATTCCATTTGCATCAAGGTCGGCGTTGTTGTCGGCAAGATCCTCGAGAAGAACACCGACGACTTCGGCTACAACGCTCAGACCGGCGAATATGGCGACATGATCGCCATGGGCATCATCGACCCGGTCAAGGTCGTTCGCACCGCGCTCCAGGACGCAGCCTCGGTTGCTTCGCTGCTCATCACCACCGAAGCCATGATCGCCGAACTGCCGAAGAAGGACGCTCCGGCAATGCCTGGCGGCATGGGCGGAATGGGTGGAATGGGTGGAATGGACATGATGTGATAAGGCGACAGCCTTAGCACGATCCATCCGGATCTGAAGGGCGGCTCTCGAGCCGCCCTTTTTGTTACCCACAGAAGAAGCGACCGATCTCGTCGAGTCAGGACGATCCAACGTTGATCACCCGGTCTGCTGGCCACCTCGGACCGGGCCGATTGCTACCGCTGGAGACGCCTTGATGGGAGCGGTGAGTTCATAACGGAAGGCGTTAGCCAGATCGCCCTTGCCCGGAATACGGGACAGTTGCGCTTCAGCCCAGACGCGGAATGCTTCGACCATTGCTTTGCTGTGCTTCTGACGAGCAGCAAGGCGGATATCGCCAGGTTGGCCTGCAATGTCGCGCTCGATGTCGTAAAGCGCACCGATACGGTCGAGAGCCTCTCGCGCGAAGGAACATTGCGATCACAGCAATCATCTCGCTAAGCTCAGGTCGCTATCGGGAGGAAATCTCGTCGACGAGTTCGAAACGACGGTTTTTGACAAGGCTCGAACACTCTGAGGACTGTCGTCCTGAGCAAAGGCCGTTCACGAGCTCTGCCATGAGGTCGAGGATGTCCCGCGCCAGCATGGTCTTCCGCCGTTCGTGTGGCAATCCCTTTCTTGTTAATCAACCGCCGCGATTCCCGGCATGTATCACGTCAAATCCATCAGTCGGGAAAATAGATCAGAATATAGGTTCATATATAGTGAGATGTGCGGGGTATCGATGAAGTAGAGCGGTTGTATAACACTATATGGCAGAATATATTTCGAAATATCTAGAGTTACGCTTGTCTCAAGCATGCACTTCTATTAGAGCTCGTCTTACGTCATTCGCCGCCCACAGCGGGTGCCGGTCTTCCGCCCTTGCATCGCTTAGAGAGTGAAGTGCCACCATGTCCGAACGACCCTTACCGCGCCAACTGTCCGATCCACTGCGTGCGCTTCCCGTCCGGGGGAGAAGGCTGGTGGGTGACAGGCTAGGACGACGCCAAGGCGATACTGTCCGACGCGGCGTTCCGGCCCTCGGGAATGCCGCCAGCGGAAAGGGTTCTCACCGGGGACTGGAATTAAGGAACATTGCCCCTACCAGTCTCCAAACAGGTCTTCCGGCCACGGACAGCGTGTCCACCAAATCGTCTCGCTCCGCTTCCAACTGCGCCAAGAGGATACATGAGCAGCAACCAGAGCTTCACATCGGAATGTGATCGCGCCCCTCGCCTGAACGAGATGGCAGAATTCTTTTCTACAACAGCCGCAGGCAGATCAGGCGTTCCCCTAAAGATGCCCGACGTCGATCATCGCCTTTTCGAAGGCGACCCGGCTTTGGCAGAATTTATTGATGCTCACCGTCTCCTCTGGGGGAACTTTGATCCGCATTATTTCAGCAGTATCCCGTATCGCTTAGAGGAAGAAGCTAGGCTCGGCGATGCCATGTTCCGTTATGGAATGGCCACCGGGCGAGCCGACCGCCCCGCTACTTTCTATGTATTGGGTTCAGCGGAGGGCACATTTGCCAGAACGCTCGCTCAGGCGGGCCAAGGCTGCTTCCGTACACTTTCATGCAGCCCTAACAAAGAAAATAAGGAGAGTTTCTATTCACATGGCGCACCTGCGTTTGCAGAGTTCTTCCTAGGTCCGTTTCACCATCTGACCAATGAGCTAATTCGCACAAGCGATCGGTTGCGGCACTTCAGCGAAGGATTCGACATCATCCTGGAAGACACCACGTTCCAAATGTACTCACCGAACCGACCGGCCCAAATTGAATTCGTTAGAGGTCACCTCAAGGATGAGGGGATTATGATATTCGTTGAGAAGTTCAGTCATGACGACGCCAATGAATACTCGGCCCGAGAGTTGCAGAAAGATTACGGATACAAATCACGCTTCTTCACGAACCGAACTATTGAGAGAAAAAACTCAGAAGTTCTTAGCATAATGAACAAAAACGAAAACACCATATCAGAAATGGCCGAGGCGGTAGATCAGCATTTCCGTCATGCATACATCACATGGAATAGCGGCAACTTCTACACTATAACTGCGAGTAACAGTTCCGAAAATCTTTCCAGGTACATTTGCTCGATGGTCCCCCCCTGCATCCCCAACGAGTATGTATATACAGGAACGCCTCAATCGCTACTTAATCCCGTCATTCCGGATCTGCAATTTCGTGGTTACGGGAGAAATCCAGTATGACCTTCTCCGCTTGGATTTCGTTCGCTTTATTGACGGCAGTTCAGACCGCCAGCCCCGGCCCGGCGGTCTCACTCCTCATATCTACTGGTTTGCGGAGCGGCGTCTCCGGCGCGCTGGCTTTGCTACCCGGCATTTTGGTCGGCGTCGTAGTGCGCCTGTTTCGCCACCTGGAACGGCACGTCATGCGTCACCGACAACACTCGTCTGTCTAAAGACACAGTTCTTCGGTCGGACGAGAGCTGTGAGCGGCCCTTCATCACTCGCCAGGTCTCCTAATGTCCATCATTCATTACCCGACGCTACATGAAACCTCCGGCCTTCCGAGCCTGGCATTTACCTCTTCACCAAGGACCCGTGAGAGCTGGTACGAAATCGACTTGGGTGCGATCAGACACAACTACCGCCAATTGCGTGCTCATCTGCCCGACACTGTAAAAATCTTCGCCTGTTTGAAGCGCAACGGATACGGCTGTGGGGCAGGTCCTGTCGCTCACGCCTTGGCAGCAGAGGGCGCTGACGGCTTTGCCGTTGCCTCGTTGCCAGACGCCATAGCAATCCGGGAAACAGGCGTAGACCACCCGATTCTGCTCTATCCGGGGCCTCTGCCGGCATCGGCGCAGGCCGTAGAGTCTCTCGAGCTTACGGTCACTGTGTCCAGTCTCGACGAACTGGAACATTGGCGCGCGGCCTTGAGCACCACGCGGATCTTCGTCAAGGTTGATCTGGGCTTCTTCCGGGCGGGAGCTACGCCGCAGGAGATCGGCAGGATTTTGTCGGCCGCTTATGCCTACAACGATGTCGAACTACAGGGGCTCTACGCTCATTTGAGTGAATTGCCGACCTCATCATCCTCGGCCGCAGAAGAGCAATTTGCTCGTATGCAGCGCGTTCTGGCGCAGGCAGAGTCCGCAGGGACACGTCCTCCCTTAGTGATGATGTCAAGCACCGAGGGGGTGCTTCGCTATCCGCTCATGGATCTTGATGCCGTCGACCCCGGTGCCTTGTTCATCGGTCTACCAGAGACCGATCACCCCGCACGGCCCATAGCCTTGCGACCCGCCCTCAAAGCCATCTCGACGCCCCTCGTCGCAGTGAAGCGGATCGATGCTTCTCTTGGCCCGATCCCTGACATTCCAGGTTTTCGGCCAGGGATGACCATTGGCATCCTCGGCATGGGATGGGGCGACGGCCTTCCGCGCAAGGTTTCAAGCCAAGCGGCGGGCTTGGTGAGGGGGCAGCGCGCACGCCTACTACCTCCCGCCCACCTCGAACATCTGCGCATCGATCTGACGGACGTGCCTGATGCCCGATTTGGTGACCAAGTACTGCTGCTTGGGCAGCAAGGAAACGAGATCATCACACTAGAGGAAGTCGCGGCTCAATGGAGCACAGATGTCGTCGGACTCTACGCCCAGCTCCGCGACCATATCCCGCGTGTCTACTCCTGAGTTCAACACACACACAAGGGGAATTAGAAAATGAATGCCTTCAGAACCGCTCTCGCAGTCTTGCTTTCAACCGTTGTCGTTAGCCACGTCGACGCGGCTGATCGCAAGACTATCAAAATCGCTACCGAAGGGGCCTTTCCTCCTTGGAACGCGGTCGACGCCGATGGCAAAGCGATCGGCTTTGACATCGATGTGGGGCGGGAACTTTGCCGCATGCAAAACTGACTTGCGAGTTTGTCACCCAGGATTGGGACGGTATCATCCCTGCTCTCAACGTTGGGAAATATCATGCCATCATGGCTGGAATGTCGATCACCGAAAAGCTCAAACAGGTGATTGCATTTTCCCGACCTTACGCGCTGACCTCCAACTACTTCGTGATCAGAAAGGAGCTCGATGTACCGGTGATGGATGCAGACTCCAAGATCGATCTCTCCCGCAATGATGACGAAACCAAACAGATCCTGGCCTCATTGATTTCCAATTTGAAAGGGCATTCTATCGGCGTGCAGCGATCGACCAACGCTGAGGCCTTCATCCGCGAGTACTTCGGTGACTCCGTCGAAATTCGTAGTTACGACAACCAGGGTAACCTTAACTTGGACTTGGCATCAGGCCGGATCGACGGCGGGCTGGCTGATTACTCGGTTTGGAAAACATTCTTGGCGTCCGGTAAACCGGCCCTTCGCCCCCTTGTGGCGGCACCCAGTTGATGTTCTGGTTCGGGTCCTTGATGTCGCAGGTCTTGCAGTGGACGCAGTTCTGGGCGTTGATGACGAAGGTCGGCTGGCCGTCCTTTTCCACCCATTCGTAAACGCCGGCCGGACAGTGGCCGGCATAGACCTCGTATTCAGAGCGCTTCTGCAGGTCCCAGTCCTTCACCTGAAGATGCACCGGCTGGTCCTCCTCGTGATTGGTGTTCGACAGGAACACCGAGGAGAGCCGGTCGAAGGTCAGCACCCCGTCCGGCTTCGGGTAATCGATCTTCTGGTGCTTCGAGGCCGGCTCCAGCGATTGGGCGTCGGTCTTGCCGTGCTTCAGCGTCCCGAAAAAGGAAAAGCCGAAGAGCTGGTTCGTCCACATGTCGGGACCGCCCAGGGCCACGCCGACGGCGGTGCCGAAGCGCGACCACAGCGGCCCTCACCCTTTTCAGGTCCTGGCCGATTGCACTCTCGCGCCAGCCGCGCTCAATCTCGATCGGTTCGTCATTGGCGCGGCCGCTGGCGATCGCCTCCGCCAGTTCTCCGCGGCGAGGATGCCGGACAGTACCGCATTGTGGCTGCCCTTGATGCGCGGCACGTTACGAAGCCGGCCGAGCAGCCGATCAGCGCCCCGCCGGGGAAGGACAGCTTCGGCACCGACTGGTAGCCGCCCTCGGTGATGCCGCGGGCGCCGTAGCAGAGCCTTTTTCCACCCTCGAAAGTGCCGCGGATCGCCGGATGCGTCTTAAAGCGCTGGAATTCCTCGAACGGATAGAGATACGGGTTCTTGTAGTTGAGGTGGACGACGAAACCGACGGCAACCAGATTGTCCTCCAGGTGATAGAGGAAGGAGCCGCCACCGGTCTTCATTCCGAGCGGCCAGCCGAAGGAATGCTGCACGAGGCCGGCTTATGATTTCCGGTTTCACCTCCCGGAGCTCCTTCAGGCCGATGCCGAATTTCGGCACGCCGCGGCTCGCGTCGAGCTTGTATCTGGCGATCAGCTGCTTGGCGAGCGAGCCACGCACGCCCTCGCCGAAGACCTTCAAGCCGGTGCTGTCGACAACCAGATGGACCGGACCTGATGTTGTGGCTCGGGACTTTGTCGACGGCAACGCCAGCCCTTTGCTCCGGCGAGACATGGTGGAGAAGTCAGGCACCGCAATATCGAACCCCATCAGCGCCACGACACTGCGCATCAAGCCTTTGGTCTGGCGAAGCGCCAGCCCATAGACGACGCGCAGGGTCAAGCACAACGTAATCGCCAGATCCGAGTATTTCGGCTGACCACCCCGCGATGTCCGCCTCCGCGCCGTCCATAAAGACAGGGCCTCATCCTTCACCCAGATGGTCAAATCACCACGTTGACGCAGGCTTTCATTATATGCCGGCCAATTCGTCATTTGATATTTCTGCTTGGCAATCTTGTCCCGCCGATCGGCATTGAACTTGTGAGGCATCGTCGAAATCCGGATCAGGAGACTGAAAACAACTGCTCAATATCAGTCGCCGGGTGATCCACGCAACGACGCCATTTGCATGCATTCGTTAGTTATTTGGCCGTGATAATAGGCACATGTTTGGTATTCTCCCCAATCTTCGTGCGGTTCAAGTTCTGTATACGCGCACTCAATCTTCCCATTCTTATAAGCAAGGCATGCCCCCTTGTCCCTTGTCCTCAGCCGAAACCTGACTACTCGGTACGACGACGATCACGTCGCAGCAAGGATCATCCCCTTCCAGAAAGACGGGGATGCACTCGATGGATCGGGATGGCCGCGGTGGCGGTCTCTTTCGGTGAGGATCTCATGTAAGGATTCCTTTGCTCGTTTGTGAATTGTCCGCCATCGCATCCGTTTCGCGATCGTCAAGTCGAACCGAACTTGTATAGCGGCCAGAACTGACAATACCGACACGCCTGATGCCCTCCATTCCTTCAACGCTTCACCCATACCGGGAACGTCGGAGGAGACGCCAAGCAGCGCGCCCTTGTATCGCCCTGCCGCGATCTCGTAAATCTTCGTCTTTGCGCCGATCGGATGCCTCCCGCTCCCGCCGCAAGTGGCGCGGCTGTCAGCGACCATAAGCCCCGTCTTGCGCTCGTAGGGGATGCAAGTCATTGGACCAGCCCTCCCTTGACGCGCTTCGGGCGCATGATGGTGTTCGTACTGAGTGAGCTCAATCCTCGCTTTGAGCCGGCACCAGGTCCTGAGCTTGCGGCAGGTCCTCTGTAAGGTCGGTGTCTTCAGCGTCCAGTGTGGGGATGAGAGCCAAAAAATCGCGGACCATGAAGTTCGGGTCGGACAGCGAATGGCTCGCCTGGATTAGCCTGTCAATCTGGCTCCCCTCGATATCGGGGAAGGCGTAGGCAAGGCAGCGGCTGAACTTGTCTTCGAGTTCTTCTTGCGAAAGAGGATTTTGTGGATTGCCTTTGGGCTTGGAAACTTCCCCGATCGTGCGCGTGCCGTCGGCCCACGTGATGTTGACGATGATAAGGCCATGCGCGCCGAGTTCAGCGATCTCACAGGCAGGATCAACACGCGGATGAACCTTTTCACTCAGCTGCAATATTTCGGGCTGGGAAAGTGCATCCTCATCATAATCCTGGATGAAGACGATGCCATTTTGCAGTCCGACCGCTACGGTATATGCCATGCCGAAACGGGCTTCGACCGGTGTCCGAGGCCTCCATTTCTGATCTGCGGGGGCGCATACAAGATCGAAAATCTGCTGGTTCATTGCTATGTCGATACGCTCGACATCATCGGCGGAGATCGGGCGACCATCAGCAAGTTCGATAGCCAAAGCGGTGGCGGAGATGTTGGGGCGGCAGGTCGGATAGGGCTTGTAGGCAATGTCATCATCACCTGCGAAATGCTCGCCGAGCCGATCCAACAGCGTCTCGGGTCGGGAACCGGGCTCGAAGGCGGAGAAAAGTCCGTATCGACCCGTCAAAAACTGACGCGCGCCTGTAAATCCTTGTTCGGCCAGGAGCACGGCGCGGACGGCATTGGATGCAACCAGACCTTGCTGGTAGGAAACAGTGGGGGCGCCTTCCACCATGCACTGCGCCTCTCCAAGCGCGGACGTGTAGGCGATACCCATGGCGGCGTGGAGCTGCTCTTGCGAAAGTCCGCGCAATCGTGCTGCGGCGGCCGCTGCGGCAATAACCTTGCTGAGGTCATATCGGCCACTTTCGAGAAGCGTTTCCTTTCTTGATCGAGCCAATCGCGTTTGAAGATCTTGACCAATGGCCATAGCTGCCAGGAAATCACGGCCGAAGACCTTATCCGGGGACAAGGCAGCGATCGCGCAGATGACGGGAAAGATAGCGACGCTGGGATGTATGCCCAACGGGTCGACGACATCATCGAAATCCAGAACGCGCGCAGCCGCGCCATTGAGCAGAGCCGCATCTGCCGGCGGCAGCTGGATAGCGGTGCCAAGTACCGGGCACTCAGGCGGCCCCCAGGTCTTCATCGCCTTTTGCAGTAACCGAACTTCGGGGCGCGTTTGTCCCGCCAGCGTCACGCCAAGTATGTCGAGCACCGATTGGCGTGCGGTTCGCATCGCCTGATCCGAGATCGAAGCGGTGGGAAAACTATGCGCATATTGGGCAAGAGCTTCTTCTACAGACATGATAAATCCTACTCTTCGTCGTGGGGGAGCAGTTCAAAGCGGGCAAGGATCTGTCCTGTCTCGACCGTTTGGCCGGGATTGACGCACAGTTCGACAACCCGGCATGCCGCGCTTGCGGAAAGCGTCGAGATCACCTTCATCGCTTCAAGCTGAAGGACGGGCTGAAAGGGTGCGAGATGATCGCCCGGTTTGACCAGGAGATCGTTCACAGCGCCGTGAAATGGTGCCCAAAGGCCGGTAGGGTCGGTATGCGCGAGTGCTGAGTGGCGCGTACGCGACTTAGCGCCGATCGCATATTCCAGATAGTAGGCGTCCATTGAGATTGGGACGCTGCCGTTTGGCTGCCGCACATTTCCGATGGTGACAGTCCGAGGCAGGCCATCGATAACGAGGTGGAAGTGGTCCGCCACGGCATCTTTGCTTACCCCCAATAGCTCAACGCCGATCACGCCTTCAGCGACATGGGCTTCAAACTGGGTCGCGCTCGTGGATGTGAGAATTAAATCCCACTCCGAAACGATATCCGCTGGTCCGAAGGTGATGCCCTCAATTCGCCTGCCAACCATTAGGCACCCCCCCATTGTTGACCCGTTGCCACTTAGACGCAGGGTTTGCCTGAACAGGGGACGAGGCGGTGGATGCAGCGAGATGTTTTTGCAGTGCCGCTGCTATTGCCACATCGCGTAGCAGCGTAGTGGGCGCAGCATTGGGGACAAACGTCGAGGCGATGGAGAGGTCGTAGGTGCCAGCGACGAAATCTGGCTGATCGAGAAGCCAGCGATGAAAAATCAAGTTGGTGGGAAAGCCGGCAATTCGTGTTTCGCTCAGGGCCTGACGCGCGCGTCCGATCGCCTCCGTGCGGTCGCGTCCCCATATGATAAGCTTGGCGCACAGACTATCGTAGCGGGATGGCTGTAGCGCGCCAGTCTTGATTCCAGCGTCAACCCGGACGCCGGGACCGGCGGGGAATTCGCAGGCCGAGACGGTGCCGCCACCCGGACGGAAGTCACGATGGGGATCTTCTGCACAGATGCGAAGCTCAATGGCGTGTCCGCGATGCGTCTCTTCGCCGACAACTTCCAGAGAATCGCCATTGGCGATCCGGAACATCTGCTCAACAATATCTACGCCTGTGATAGCTTCGGTCACGGGATGCTCGACCTGAATGCGGCCGTTCATCTCGATGAAGTAAAAACGTGCCTCAGTATCGAGCAAAAATTCCACCGTGCCCGCACTTGTATAGGAAGCGGCTTTCGCAAAGGCGGTTGCTGCGGCGGATATCTCGTGCCGCAAGGCCGGAGGGATGCTGGGCGCCGGCGCTTCTTCAACGAGCTTTTGCCGCCGTCTCTGAACGCTGCAACCGCGATCACCAAGCGAGAAGACATTGCCCGATTGATCGGCCACTATCTGGATTTCGACGTGCCGGATATCGTCGCCCAGATAACGCTCGATATAGATTCCGGAACGGCCGAAAGCGATGCGGCTCTCGAGATCGACTTCTTTCCAGGCGGTCTCAAGATTCTGCAGAGTGGTGGCAAGACGGATACCCCGCCCCCCACCTCCAGCGACGGCCTTGAGGAGAACGGGAAATCCGATCTCCTCAGCAAGGACGATGGCAGCTTCAAGCGTTGCGACCGCTCCACCAGGAATGACAGGGAGACCGGCGTCGCGGGCAAGATCTCTGGCACGCACCTTATCGCCCGCCAATAGCAGTGCATCGGGATGGGGCCCGATGAATATCAGCCCTGCGCTCCCACATGCAGCTGCAAAATCAGCATTTTCCGCGAGCGGACCATAGCCCGGTGCAATGGCGTCCGCTTTCCAATTTTTTGCGATGGCAAGGAGTGCTTCGGGCGAGGCATAAGGGTTGGCCGCGTCGCTGCGGACCCTGTGATCTGCGGCAAGCACGAATGAAGCCTGTCTCTCTTCGTCAGTGTAGACCGATATGGTCTCGATGTTGAGCCTCTTGGCCGTGCGGATAAACCGCAATGCAATTTCTCCCCGACAAGCCAGGAGGACGCGCTTGATCGTCATGAAGTCACCTCCACGGAAGGGACAACATCGCTGTGCCGCACATGCTGTCGCCCACGGCCAAGTTCGGTGTGGGCGCGCGTGAACTCTCCGGCACTAACGGCGCCGGCGACAGAAACCTCTCCCGCCAGTGCCACGGCGGCGGCGATCTCGGCGAGTTTTCGCGCGTCATCCAGGCAATCAAGCATGGCAAGGCATTCGCGCTGTGCGGGAAGTTTCGTTCCTCCACCGACCGTGCCGACAAGGACGTTGGGCAACGTGACACTGGCGACAAGATCACCGGCACCGTTGACCTCGAAGCAGGTACTGGCATTGCGGAAAGCAACGGTGGTGAACGCCGGATCCTGGCCGCAGGCGATAAAGAGCGCAGCGAGTGCATTGGCTATATGAATATTGGGGGCGGTCGCCCCTCGTTGGGACAGGACCAGGTTGCAGGCCAGCAAGAAGCGCCGCATCTTGTCTGGCGTGGACCTCACGCGGCGCTCGATAAGCGCGGCCGATATCGTGGCGCTTGCAGTGACGTAGCGTCCCTTCGCCTCATCGGGGACAAAACGCTTGTCGCCACCTAGCGTGTTGAAATAGCCGGTGACCAGATCCCCGGCATGTTCCATGATATAGTGGCAGGCTGCCTCGTTGCCCTTGGTGGCCATATTGAGGCCCATGGCGTTGTCAGTCTCGTAGCGGAAGGCGAGACCCACTATATCGCCCTGAAAGATCGGCGTTACCTCCTTGAGCCGGGCAAAACGGCTGGTCGCATTTGCTGTCTCCGAAAGACGAACGGCATGAGCGCGCAACCAGCTATCGAAGGAAGCAGCGTCGGCCGGAGATCGCAGGCAGATCGCGCTGATCTTGGTGAGCGCATCTCCGCGAAACCGGTATGGGCTATCTGCTTCGTCGGGCGACCACTGATTGTCTGGCAGGAATGTCGTGACGCCTCCAGCCTCGGTGAGAAGCTGCATGCCTCGTGAAAAGGAGGCAACCAAGGCCCCCTCGGTCGTAGCGAGCGGGACGAAATAGTCTCCTTTAGCGTACTTTCCATGCACCAGCAGCGGCCCGGCAATTCCGACAGGGACGCCGACAAGGCCGAGATAGTTTTCGATCGTGCCCAGCAGTTGGTCCGGCTCTGTCGGAACGCTACCGAACAGATATGGGTAGTCGCGCCCATGCATTTTCGAGAGCCAATCCTGGCGATAAGCCACTTGCTGCGGCGAGAAATCATTCTGGGGGTCGCGCGGGATCTTCACGATCACCTCCCGTCAGAGCTGGATGTTGGAATGTTTACGGCGCGGCGTACCGTCGATCTTGCTGGCAAGAAGGCAGAAGCTGGCTGCCAGAGTCGGTCGGATAGTGTCGGGGGGAAGCAGGGCCTCGACATAACCACGCCGGGCGGAATAGGCAGCGCTTGCATGAGCGTCGCGATATTCCGCTGCTAGCCTGGCCTTGTGCGCAATGGGATCCTCCGCCTCCGCGATCTGCCTGCGGAAGATGACGGCAACGGCGGCCTCGGGACCCATCACGGCGATTTCGGCATCGGGAAGAGCATAGGTGAGGTCAGTCGCCCAGCGATTGGCAAGCGTAGGATGGGCGCCTCCATATGCCTTGCGCAGGACCAGGGCGATCTTCGGGACGGTAGCCTCGCAGTAGGCGTGGAGCAGCTTTGCTCCCGCTCCAATAATCCCCCCCGCCTCCTGTTTGAGGCCAGGCAGGTAACCGGGAACGTCAAGAAGCGTGAGAATTGGAATGGAGAAGGCATCGCAGAAGCGTATGAACCGAGCAGCCTTCTCGGACGAGGCCACGTCAAGGCAGCCGGCAAGTACCTTGGGCTGATTTGCCACAATGCCGATAGTAAGCCCTCCCAGTCGGGCGAAACCGGTCAAGACATTGGGAGCAAACAGGCGATGCACTTCCAGGAAGTGTCGGTCATCGACGATTTCTCCGATGACGTCGAGGACATCGTACGGCTGCGTGGCAACTTGCGGAATGAGCTTTGCAATAGCGGAGGAACCGGAAACATCCGCTGGCTGTGAAGACGACTGTGAAACGCAGTTATTCGCCGGAAGGAAACTCAAAAGCTCGCGGGCGATCTCAAGGGCATCGTCAACTGAATCTGCCAGGAAATGGGCGAGCCCCGTCGTGACTGCGTGAAGGATGGGGCCGCCTATCTCTTCCTTGCTGACGATTTCCCCGGTCGCCTGCTTAATGACGGTTGGTCCTGTGAGAAACATGGTGGACTTGTCGCGTACCATGATGATGAAGTCGGTGAGAGCCGGAGCGTAAGCGGCACCTCCGGCGCAATCGCCGAGCAGAATGGAAATCTGGGGAATGACGCCGGATGCCCGAACAGTTTTATAGAAGACCTCTCCGAACTGGACGCCGGCATCGACGCCTTCGTGGATGCGAATACCCGAAGAGTCATTCAGGCCGAGGACAGGCATGCCGGCCTTGAGGGCCAGATCGAGTATCTTCGTTATTTTGAGTGCGTGCATCCGGCTGGAGCTTCCTCCCAGAAACGCAGCGTCATGGGCATAGATGCCGACTGGGCGGCCGTCGATCCGGGCATGGCCGACAACAAGTCCGTCACCCGAAACCCGGCGGCGGTCGGCGCCGAAATGAATGCAATCATGTTCGACCAGCGCGTCAATCTCGGCAAAGCTGCCGGGGTCAACAAGTTGATAGATGCGTTGCATTGAATTCGAGATGGGTGAGGCATCCGTCATGGTCGTTGTCCAATCAGCTTTTTCTCTTTTTCGGGGGCATCACGTCCCCGACTGAATTCCGGCCTGGTGTCCGGGACTTCGTTTCTGAGGCTCGACTCGATTTGCTGAAGCAATTCGCGTCTCCGGGTCGAAACCTTGTTGAGGCTGCGTAGCTTCACATGACCAAAGCCGCGAATCTGTTCGGGTAATGCTGTGAGGGACCGACACAAAGGAAGGCGTTCTGCCGTCAGGATTCGCGCGATCCAGTCGACATGTTGCTCATACTCGGCGAGCATTTGTCGCTCAGCGCGACGTTCCGCTTGCCGCCCAAGCAGGTCGAAAACAGTTCCACGCAGAAATTTTCCGCGGGCCAGTAAGCGCAGAACCGGGATTATCCAAGGGCCGAAAGCTATCTTGCCCCGCTCCCCGGTCCGCCTGTCCTTTGGAGCGATGAGCGGGGGACTGAAATGGAAACGGAATTTGGTCTTGCCGTCGAACCGATCCGAGATCGAGGCGAGAAAATCGGTCTCGACGTGGAGCCGAGCCACTTCATACTCATCCTTGTAGGCCATGAGCTTGAAGAGATTCTTCGCCACGACCTCGGTGAGGCTGGTATCCCCGAGTGCTTGCGCGGCATTTCTGATCTTCTCAACACGCTCGACATAACGTTGAGCATAAGAAGCGTCCTGATAGACGATCAGAAAGTCTCGCCGGGAGGAAATGAGAGAGGCCAGATCCTTAGCCCGCGAGCCGGTGCTTTGACCGAGGAGATCATGGATCTGTGCGGGAATGGCGGCCGCGAGCCGCCCCCATTGGAAGGCGACCCTGGCGATACTCGCATATCTCCCCAAACCATCGAGAGCCTGCTGTATCGAGAGCAGGGTCAATGGAAGGGCCCCAAGTTGCCAGGAAAAGCCCAGGAGAAGGATGTTGGCCTGCTCACGATCGCCGACCAGGGCTTCTGCCAACTGTCCGGCATCAATCATGTCGATGCGTTGACTTCTCGATGTCAGCAGGTCGATCAGTCGGTTTGACCCAATCCGGATATCCGGATTGCGAAGCATGGGGCCAGTTTGGCTCTCGTGCAGATTTGCAATGCAGCGCGTGCGCTCAGGCGAGAATACGGTAAGCACTTTCTCGCTGACACCCGCCACAATGTCCGCCACCAGAACGAGATCAGCTTCACCCTGGGCTATGCGGGCCTGATGCAAAGCTGTCTCGTCGCTGCAGAATCGGACATGGGAGAGGACTTCTCCGCCTTTCTGCGCAAAACCCGTGAAATTGAGGGTACGTACTCCGTTCCCGTCCAGTCGTGCCGCCTGTGCGATCAGCCCGGCGGCGGTGACGACACCAGTTCCTCCGATCCCGACGAGCAGAATATCGGAAGGGCTAGAATGGTTTTTTGTTGGGACGGGTGGCGCAAGCGCCGTGACGGCGGCATCGAAGTCGAAATCACGCGTTGCGGGAACCGGTCGCTTTGCGGGCGTCGCCCCCTCAAGGGTGACAAAGCTTGGGCAAAAGCCTTTAAGGCAAGAGAGATCCGTGTTGCAAGCCGACTGATCTATGGCCCTTTTTCGGCCCAGTGACGTCTCGATTGGTACCACTGCAAGACAATTTGATTGGGTCTGGCAATCTCCGCATCCCTCACAAACCAGGTCGTTGATGACGGCGCGCGCGGTCGGCTGAAGGCTCTTGTCGCGTTTACGGCGTCGGCGCAGTTCGGTAGCGCAAACCTGATCATAGATGAGAACGGTGACGCCTTCGATGTCGCGTAATTCTCGTTGGACAGCATCGAGGTCATCACGAGGATATGCAGTGACCCCCGCGGGCAATTCGCCACGCGCAGCATAGCGGCTTATGTCTTCCGCGACGATCGCTACCTTCTTGACGCCTTCCGCCAAAGCGAGTTTCACGATCTGGGGCACGGTCACCTGACCATCGATCGGCTGGCCCCCAGTCATCGCAACGGCATCGTTGAAAAGTAGCTTGTAGGTGATGTTGACGCCGGCTGCGACAGACTGGCGAATGGCGAGATGACCGGAATGGAAGTAGGTGCCATCGCCGAGGTTCTGGAAGATATGCGGCGTGACGGTGAAAGGAGCAGTGCCCATCCAATCGACACCTTCGCCACCCATCTGGACGGAACCCGCGGTTTGCCGGTCCATCCATACGGCCATGAAATGGCAGCCAATTCCGGGCCGAGCCCTGCTTCCTGATGGGACATGCGTCGAGCTACTGTGCGGGCAGCCTGGGCAGAAATAGGGTGTCCGCTTGGGGAGATCAACGATCGAGGTACTTGGCAGCTCTGACCAATGAAGCGGAACCGGCATGTCGATGCCGAAGCTTTCGAGCCATCTGGCCATAGGACCTGCAAGAAGCTCTGGGCGCAGCTCGATGTCGTCAGGAAGGATCGGCGCCCCCTGACTATCACGCTTGCCGATGATTGTCGGCCGCCTGCCGGCAGGTATGTTAAAGAACTCGTGCTTCAGCTGAGCCTCAACGACAGCAGCCTTTTCCTCGATGATGAAAACCCTTTCTGCCAGTGCGGCAAGAGAGAGGGTCGTGGACGAGAGAGGAAAGACCAGGCGAAGCTGAAGAATGGCTATTCCCCGCTGCGCCAGGGCCAAGGGGGATAGTCCCGCGACACGCAGCGCCTCCAGCATATCCAGGCCGGCCTTTCCGACGATGATGATGAGGCCTCGCGGTTTGGATATCGGAACAAGAAGATTGTCGATCGGGTTGGTTTGGGCGAAAGCCTTGATGGCGTTGAGCTTGTATTTCAGACGCCATTCTACCTGTGGACCGGGTAGGTCCAGCCAGCGCCAGTGCAAGCCGTCAGGGCCGGAATCGATGGCCGGCAGGATGAATTCCGGGTAATCGACAGGATGAACGGTGGATGCGCTTTCGACCGTTTCGCTGATGGCCTTGAACCCGATCCACGCGCCACTCGTGCGCGACGCTGCCCAACCCCATAAGCCTGTATGGAAATAGTCGGACACGGAAACCGGATGCAGGACCGGCATACTCCAGGCCTGCATGGCCAAATCGGATTGATGCGACATTGAGGATGACACGCACCCATGATCGTCGCCCGCCACGACAAGGACACCACCATGGGGTGAAGTTCCGTATGCATTGCCGTGCTTGAGAGCGTCGCCGGACCGATCAACACCTGGCCCTTTGCCATACCAGAGACCGAATACTCCCTCTACCGTGGCGCCGGGTTCCGATTCGACCTTCTGCGTTCCAATGAGGGCGGTCGCCGCGAGATCTTCGTTAATCGCTGGCTGGAAGTGGATGTTGCGGGATTTGAGTTCAGAGCCGCGCCGCCATAATGCCTGATCCAGCCCACCAAGCGGCGACCCTCGATATCCGGAAACAAAGCCGCCTGTTCGTAGTCCACGCATCTTGTCAAATTCCGCCTGATGGAGCAGCAGTTCGACAAGGGCGTCCGTCCCTGAGAGCAGGCGTGAATTGCTGACCATGCGCGGATTCTCAAAATGTGCCAAAATTGCCTCATGACGGGTTTATGCATGAATGTGGCCATCACGAAGCGTTAATCAGGCCAATCAACAGCCAACAAGCTGCCGCGCCAACAAACTTGCCGGCTCCATCGGAAGGCCTTTCGTGCCACATTGAATTTTCTCTTAGTGAAGGCGCAGCGAGACAATTTCCTCAGCGATCCGCTCCGCGGTCCGGCGTGGGCTCGTCTTCGGCCGGGATGAACGATCCCCCATGTCGGGTAGGCGTGCAGTTCTTCCCAGGCCAGGCGCGATGCGCTACGCGGGCCGCTTTCATGCTGGTGCGTCATCACCTCGTCGGACAGCCCGGCGAAAAAGACGTGATCCTCGTAGAGCACGCCCATCAGCGCGCTGATGACCATGGCGGGAAGCGGAAAGGAGAGGTGTTGGCGCAGGTCGGCGGGCTGCGGCTGGGCCGCCAGCTTCTCAAACAACTGCGCGGTGAGAGCCTCTACCTGCTGCGCGAGCAGCTTCACCCTGCGGCTGCTGAAGGCCGGCGCCACGATCGTGCGCAGCCGGGCATGCTCGCTCCCCTCGTGCGAGACCAGCCACCCCGGCGAACCGAGAATCACCGAATCCGGGGTGAATTCCGCCGGCGGTATTCCCGCGGGCCGGAACGCCGAGTCGGACAGTACCGCCTTGGCCTCGTCGTAGCCTGTCACCCACCAGCCTTCATGCCCGGACGGGAAGCGCACGCGGTGGATCGGACCGTTGGCGCGTAGCGCCAACATCTCGGGCGAGGGCTCGATGTGATCGACGCGCCACATCGGCAGCGTTGGCAAAGGTTGTTCGGACATGGTGGCACTTCACTCTCTAAGCGATGGAAGGGCGGGCCGGCATGGCGCTGGGCAGCGAATAACGTAAGACGAAGCTCTACTAGGAGTATTTGTTTAAGGCAAGAGTAACGGATATATATTTAATAATATATTTTGTTATTTTATGGTGCGATAATACCGTTTCTTCGTTTCGCCAACATCTGGAAATGTACAACACATATATCTGAGAATATTCTCTGATTTTTATTATTCCAACTGATGGATTTGACGTGATACACGCCGAGAATCGCGGCGGTTGATTGACAAGAGAGAGATTGGGACACGATGGAGACCATGCTGGCGCGGGGACATCCTCGACAACATGACCGAGCTCGTGAATGGCCTTTTTGCTCAGGACCTTCCGACAGTCCTCAGAGCGTTAGCACTACAGTTGCATTTTAGTTTTGAGGTGAGCTCGTCGAGCGGCCGCCTGATGGGCGCGCCTCCAGCATGACCATGCGATGACGTAGGCGGGGCTTATGCGACGCTGAGCGAGTCTTATGGCGATGCGTCGGACTTCCTGGATAGACCAGCGGATTAAATCCTGATGGTCGGCATCCGCAGTCTTTTTTGGGGCGTCGCGTCATTGGCGCGGTATCGGATCACCGCCATCATGGCGAAGGCGAGCATGACGAGGGAGACGTGGCGATGCCAGCCATGCCATGACCGGGTTTCGTTGTGATCGAGTCCGAGCTCGTTCTTGGCGGTCTCGAAGCTGTCTTCGATCGCCCAGCGATGGCCTTCAACGGAAACGAGCGTCTGGATGCCCGTCCCGGCCGGGCACCATGTGGTGAAGAATGCGAGATCACCGTCGCTGATATTGCGCCGGATCAGGAGGCCACGGGTCCAAAGCCCAGATTTCGTCTCGTTGTATTCGTCGGCATCGAGGTCGGCGAGTTCGCAATAGGCCCAGTCATGAAGCCGAGCGCCTTTGGTGCCCTCACCGGCGGAAAGACGCTGCCATGCACTTGGATCGAGATCACGGGCGATCTCCTGCGCTGTGCCGGCGACCGGAGGCTTTCCCGACCACGAGCCGAAATGGTGGTCCGATTTAACCCCAAGAACGTAGCCTTTGCAGGCTCGGCGCAGGGTTCCTTCGATGTCCCCGACGCCATAGACCGCATCTGCGGCCACCCATGAAAACGGCACATTGGCTGCCAGCGCACGCCGTATCATCTCGACAGCCAGGCCTGGCTTGGTAGCGAAGGCTGTAGCCTGAGGAACATGAGCTGCTGCAAGCCTTGCCGGATCGCCAGTCCAGCTCTTGGGCAAGTACAGGGCTCGATCGATAAAGGCATGGCCGCGATCGGACACATAGGCGGCGAACACACCGATCTGGCAGTTCGTTATCTTGCCAGCCGAACCTGTATATTGACGTGCAACACCGCACGATGTCTTGCCCTGCTTGAGGAAGCCCGTCTCATCGATGACCAGGACCGCATCATCCGTGGCGAGGTTTTCTACGACATACTCTCGCACGATGTCGCGAAGTGCGTCCGCGTCCCAGCGCCCGCGCCCCAGAATGGCTTGTTGCCGCCACGGGCCGGGATCACCGGCCGCCTCAGCACGCATCCAACCTGTCTTACGCCGCTCGTCACCCAGCAAGCCGTCCAGGAAAAGGTTCGCAGAGGCTGCAACTCGCTCCTGCGTAAACAGTCCGCGCATGCGAGCCTTCACGTCGCGCAACGATGATGCCCAAAGCTCAAGCGTCGTCTCGATTGATGCACCTGCCATCCATGACCTCCGAATCATGGAGACCCATAGATTCAGATCATAGATAAATATGCAACTGTAGTGCTAATTAAATGCCAAGCGACAACAGCCTTCTGGCCGCACTCACGGCAGGTCTTCGATAAAGGTCGCGGAGAATTTTACGTCGTCGCGCTGCGTTCGCACAGCCGCCGCGGCAGAATATGCACCCGCAAACGGCCTGCTCCAGAAGTGCCATGTGCTGCCGTCATCTCGTTCGTCACCGACGACGCGACATCGGCGATTACCGTCGAAACCGGAAAACGAGATATTGCGGATGGGATAGGATATGCCCAGCCCTCGCCCCTTGAGATAAGCTTCCTTCAGTGTCCAGATCTCACAAAAGCGATGCGGCCGATCCGCTTCCGCCAGCCCCAGCAGCGCCGAACGCTCCTCTGGAGCAAGCACAGTCGGGACCAGATGCCGGTAGTCGACCCTGCTGATCTGCTCGACATCCAGGCCGCAATCGGCTTTTTGCGTGAGGATACAGCCCACCAATCCATCGGTATGAGAGAGGTTGAAGCGGATCGGAGCAGAGGACGGCGAGACGAGTTCGGGCCGTCCCCCGGGTGCAGAAGCAAAAGCCAGTTCACGCGGATCAGCGACCATATAGCGGGCAAGCAACAGCCTGAGCAGGCCATGGCTGAATACGTACATGTCGCGGTCGCGGTCGAAGACAAAGCGTCGGGCGCGCTGGCGCTCCTCCTCGTTCAGAACGTCGCGGGCCGCATTCCACAGCCTGACGCTTGCTTCCCTCGGCTGGCTCAGAAAAATATCGACCCGAAGTTCACTGCTCACCTTCCATGGATCCAGGTCGCCCGCCATGCTCATTGCGGGTGTTCCACGGCTGACCAGTCCACCAAATCGGCTATTGTTGCGGGTGCCGAACGGGTGCCGACCGCCACCGCATAGATTGGCGATTGCATGACTGGATCGATGTCGAGCATGGTCTCGATGACGTTATCGTTCAATGCGCAAGTAGGCGTGGCAACGAGGCCGTTGGCAGTCGCCGCCAGCAACATGTTTTGCGCAATGTGCTCCGCCTCGATCAACACCACACGGAATCCGGCGGGATGCCGGTACTTCCATGCCGTCCTCGCAAAATTTGCCACCAGTAGGATCAGGGCTGACGCACCGGAAAACCAGTCCTGACCACCAAGAACGGTCTCTGCCGAGGGAAGTGTGTCGCAAGGCATGTAAGCGAGTGAATTTTCCAGGGCCGAGTAGTGATAGAGGCCGTTCGGAAGATCCTGGTCATTGCAGGCAAGTACATAGGCTTCATAGGGATTTCTGGCGCCCCCCGACGGCGTCGTCTTAAGCGGCAGCTCCCCCAGATCGGCCCTCGCCAGTCCCACGATGCCGATGCGGGAGAACCGGCAGTCGCGCAACTGTTCCTTGGTGATCGCTCCCGCGGCGCTCCCGTCAAAGCCACGATAGCTGCGCCGACGCTTCATCACGCCGAAAGATCCATTGTCGCGCGGTGGCGGCAGCGACACGACCCGGGCGGCATCGGCATTGGTGGTGAAAAGGGAAACCGGCGGCAAATTTAGCACCGTTCTGTCATCGCAGCGATGCTGCTGCCTGCATCGATATATTGGGTGTATTTGATCGAAAAGTGAAAGAGGCCGGCTGTCTCCCCCCAGCGCCATTCCCGATCATACATGTCGTTCTCCAAGCGCAGTTCCGGCGACGATCAGGAAACCGCAGTCAAGCAGCCGGATGACTTCCCTGGCCACGCTCGGATAGCTGCCGAGATCGCGGCTCAACCTCGGATGGATCACGTCCAGCCAGTAGGCTTCAGCGTTTGGGGGCGGTTCACAACCCGGTGCGGTCAAATCGCTGCTTGATGAAAGTTCAGGAGCAGGTCATGACGGAAGGGAAGCTAACCATATAGTCAAAAAAATAGATCATAGCGCGTGTCGAACCCATACGTTCGGTTCGGCATATATGCCGTAATTGTGCTCAATCGACACAAGCATCGGCACCAGTGCACCATCAATTTCCACCATGCCCGAACGTTCAAACGCTGTTCCTGTCCAACTTGACCATTCGGCAATTGTCCCAGCAATGGTAATTGAATAAGGTGCTATTTTTAAGATTCTGCCACCGACGGCTATGTGAGTTCGCAGCCAGGAATCCACCGGGGAGCCGTCAGCACGCTGTAGTTTGATGTATTCATCCATAGGTAGCAGCGGGTCTCGTTGCTTCTGATTTGGACGAACCGGCGCAGACAATTCGTCGAAGCCAACATTCCTGGCACAGGTCTTCAATGCGCCCAACATTGCCAGTGCATTGCCAATACCTCGTGCTTTGGGCGCTAATGTGATTTCGAGTGCACTCATCGTGTTTGGTCTGCGACCGATAAGTTTATCCTCATGCGCCCAGCGGATAACCTGGTCCCAACCGCCGTCAGGCAATTCGGCACGGCCATCAACGTTCAGTGCAAACGGCACGCCGAAAGCTCGAGCAACGACCTCCTCATCGATAAGTCCTACAAAGGCATAGTCAAGGTAGTCAAAAAACACGGCCTTCCCAAAATACAGCTTCGCAGTTTGATTGTGGCGCATGAAGTTGGGCCAAAGACCATCGAATTTCGGTGAAAAAACTGAGGGAATCAGATCGGACCGTTCCCGTAATGAGAATACCTGTAAGCTCATTCTTCTACCTCGCGCAAAACCTGTGTCACCTGAATCATTTTAACCAGTTGCGACCCAGTCCGCAGCTTTTTCTATGCCGACCTCAATTGCGACTTAGTCGCTAACCCAGCGGAAAGATTAGTGTCGAAAACCCACCGCTCTTGCATGGGACGAGCGACCGGTTTTCAGTCGGAATTCGCACCACCCTTCAGGAACCATTGTCCCGATCATATCCGAGATCACTCAATGGGATTTTACATTCGGGGAACTGAGAGTCGAAGACATGTTTGGTTGTCTTGGCAGGGAACTTCCGTCCGCTCCTAGCCATAGCCAAAATGATCTCAGGAGTAACTACCTCTCCCAAACGCCAAGCTTCTACCCGAACACCGCGGTAGTCCAGTAACATTGCTGGCAATATCCTCAATTGAAGCCGCTTGGCGACAGCCAGTCTATGATGGCCATCCATTACGAAAAGCTCTCCCTTATGGACTGCAATTGGAGTCTTCCAGAATTTGGCTTGGAGAATCTCTTCTTCAAGCTCAAGAACTTGTCGGCAATCAACCTCTTCCGTCGGAGTCAAATCGTTGGGCTGTAAGAGATAGTAGCGCATTCGAGTATAACCTCCGGTAGTAAAATACCTAATGTGTAGCCGGAACCTCGATTACTTAGTGATGGCGTGCGAAGGTCCGACGGATCGCGCAGGATCAAAGACGAATAAAGCTTCTTCATTCCGGCCTGCCTTTTCCAAGCTCCGGCGATGATGCAGATCACTCTCTGGTGAGGAAGGCGACTTTTTCCAAGACCAGCAGACTTCGATCGAACAAATGCTTCATGCCTCGTTCGCCTGCGTTGATCGCTTCCACAATCAGGCGTGCACTAAGGCAAAGCCGCAACGCGGCAACCTGGACGCCCTCAAGCTCGCCGCAAGGAACCGGTTGTCCAACTTCGCAACGAACTGACAACATTGAGTCACCGGGCGTCTTGGCTTTCACGGTCGAATCCTGGCACAAATGATCGTAGATCCTCTTGGTCTGCGGGACAGCCACCGGATTTCTCCCCGCACGTCGACATACGTGAAACAGTATAAAAGGAAAAATTGTCGGTAGTTCGTCCCAAGAATTGTGAGTGACGGGCAGATGGCGTTGTAAGGTCGGTTGCTCTAACAGCTGAAAATTAGGCGCATTGTTCAGCCAGGAGGTAACCTCCTTATGAAAGTCAAACACGACGCTTTGGACATCTTCCTCTGAAACACTACGGAAAGCACGCAACTCCACGAGCGCAGCTTCCCACCGCAAAAGTAAACCAAAATTACTGGCTTCCGGGAGTGACTGAGCGCCTGCCCAATTTCGTGGCCAGTCTGCCCGGCAAGACTTCGCTCCTGGTATAGGGTGTAGTGGCCGTTTCTTCAAACGGCACGCCAGCGACTCAGGAACCAAGAGCATTGCCGAAAAGGCTGGACCTCCCAAAAACTTGGATCCAGTAACTATCACCAAGCAGCCGATGGTAAGGTAGGTTTGCAGCGTCTTCGGTGCCAATCGAAATTGAGATGCATCGATGAGAATTTCAACACTATCGCGCCAGCGACGCTTCAAATCCAGCGCCTTGCTCGGAGTTGGAGCCAGTACGCCGGTTTTCGAAACGTCAGTCAACACAATCAAAATACGACTGTACCGCGTTATCGCAGCCGATACTATTGCCTCAAGCTCATCATCGACGGCCGCAATGGGGCGGAGACGGGCACCTTCCATGCGAACTGCTATCGATCTAACATCAATTGGATCGGCTGGATTAACCCTTATTCCACCACTCTCGCGGTGCGGAGAATGCATACCGCCAGCCAGAGCATGACCGATCCCACTCCCCGTCTCCTCCGATTGGACCATAATTGCCAATGTCTTTGCGACGGCGCTTCCTGCGACCAATTTGGAGGCGAGCATGTGAGCGTCGGTGCCAGAAGGGGAAACGATGAGTTCTAGCCCTTGAATATGCTCCAAACCGCATAAGCCAATGAATTCGGTGCGAAGTCTGTCGATCTCTTCTAGATAAAGTTCTTCCGGTGCCCGTCCATGCAAGGTCTGCAATATCCTTTGGCGTAGTTTTTCCGCAGCTGAGAATCCGATGTCAGAAATCGTAGATGCGGTCGCGGAACCAAATGAGAATATTTCCCGGTCGGGAAGTGGTTTACGACCGTACTTATTTGTCATTTGACCAGCATCAAGTTCGATCCGCTCGTCACCCCCCAAGGTTAACAACTCAGCGGTCGAAGGAAGGTGAGTATTCAGGTGGGATAGCCGCTCTGTCATTTGACATCCAGATTTCTGTTCGGGTGGGTAGTCGGCGAATTGTTTAAGGCTGCTGACAGTTGGCGCGCCAAGACCCGCCGGTTTTCCGGAACAGCCATCATCGTCACGTGATCGCCTGGAACGGGCACAGCCTGGATAAACTCCGCGCCCAAAATTCGATCCCAGCCGCGCATTGGTGAACTTGCGTCCGGCCCTGCCGGAAGTCGCGCCCCTCGGCTAAAAGAGTGCTCCAGAGCATAAAATTGGTGCACGCTGACTGGCAGTGATGGCATCTCATACGAATGCACAGCTTGGTGAAATTGCGCGTATCTGATGGCGTCATAGTAGAGATCTGGTCTACCGACGACCGCACCGATTTGTCGCGCTTTCTCAAACAACTGCTCAACGGAACTCTGCCCGGCCGATTGGCGCAGCACCTCGAACCCCTCATCACCCAGCGACTCCAGAGGTTCAAAGATCATTTGCAAAGCGATTTCTGTATCCGTCATCGCAGGCGACATCGCCGGGATTGGCACATCGATGAATGCCATAAATGAAACCGTTTCTTCCAGATTGAGCAGGCGCTCGGCGAGCGCATACGCCAGTACAGCCCCAGAGGAATACCCGGCAAATCGATATGGTCCCCGTGGCTGCACTTTGCGTACTGCGTGCGCTACTTTTGTTGCAATCTCTTCAAGGCTTGCTCGACGAGCTTCCTCAAATGGCGGCCAAGGCAAAGCGTAGACATGGCAATCTATGTCCATCTCTCTGACTAAGCGGAACACATATGAGCAGTCGCCATAACCTGTCGGAACAAAGAAGACTGGCGCTTGCGACCCTATCGTGCGAACCGGTAGCACACCGGGTGTATAATGGGATGAGTCCAACTCGATCTTCGGAGCGAGGTCTTTGAGGATCGGGGCATCAAAAATGCTGCTGGCGCTGACCTTCATCCCAAGGGCTAACGCTTGGGCGAGCACGCGCACCGCCAACAATGAGTGGCCGCCGAGTTCGAAGAAGTTGTCGTGGCGCCCGACCTGCTCGACGCCGAGAAGCTCGGCCCAGATCCCGGCCAGCAGCGTCTCGATCTCGCCCTGCGGCGCCTCGTAGGCCCGACGCGCATAGGCATCGTCGTCGGGGACCGGCAGCGCCTTGCGGTCGAGCTTGCCGTTCACCGTCAGCGGCAGTGCATCCAGCCGCACGAAGGCCGACGGCACCATGTAGTCCGGTAGCAGGCCACCCAGATGCGCCCGCAACGACGCAGCAAGCCCGGCGCCATCGGCTTCGGCCGACCCGTCCGTCGTCTTCGCAACCACATAGGCGACGAGCCGCTTGTCGCCCGCCGCATCCGCGTGCGCCACCACCGCGGCATCGCCGACAAGCTCATGCTCCAGCAGCCGGGCGGCGATCTCGCCCGGCTCGATGCGGAAGCCGCGGATCTTCACCTGGTCGTCATTGCGGCCCAGAAACTCGAGATTGCCGTCCGGCAGGTAGCGCGCCAGGTCGCCGCTCCGGTACATCCGGGCGCCGGCCTTGCCGCTGAACCGATCCGCCAGGAACCGCTCCGCCGTCAGATCCGGACGGTTCAGGTAGCCGCGCGCCACCCCCGCCCCGCCGATATAAAGCTCACCAACCGCCCCAAACGGGACGGGTGCGCCATGACCGTCAAGCACATAAAGCCGCGTGTTCGCAATCGGACGGCCGATCGGCACATACCGGTGAGGCGCCTCAATTCTCGTGTCGGTAAGAAAGGTGGTCGCCCAAATCGTAGTCTCCGTCGGACCATAAAGATTTCTGAGAGATTTTACCCTTCTGCCGAGGTTCGAGGCCAGTTCTGAAGGCAACGCTTCGCCGCCACACAACGCACTTAAATCGGGCGCACCCTCCCAGCCGGCGTCGAAGAGCATACGCCACGCCGCGGGGGTCGCCTGCATCACAGTTATCTTCTGATGGGATAGATACCGCTGTAATCCAATAACACTGGTTCCGTGAGCAACAACGACGTTAGCTCCCACGGCCAGTGGCAGATAGAGTTCCAGCCCCGCAATGTCGAAAGAGATCGTCGTGATCGCGAGGAGTGAATCGCGCTCTGTGAGGCCCGATACATCTAAAAGAGCGCGTAGAACATTGAGAACACTTGCATGCTCGACCATGACGCCCTTAGGCGTGCCGGTGGATCCCGATGTGTAGATGACATAGGCGAGATTGCGGGCTGTCAGGCCGAGGGCATGCGGGTCGGGATCGTCAGCGGACTGGTCGGCCCAAGCGGGCATGGCCGCATCGAGATCGACCGCGCTCAGATCGGCGATTGCCTCGGCGCCCAACGCCGCGCGGCCGGCGGCGTCGCAAAGCAGCAGCCGCGGGCCGGCATCGTCGAGCAACTGCCGCAGCCGTTCGCCGGGATAGGCCGGGTCGAGCGGCACATAGGCGCCGCCGGCCTTGAGGATCGCCAGCAGTCCCACCACCATCGCCGGGCTGCGCTCGACGCAGATCGCCACTGGCTGGTCCGGCCTCACCCCGAGCCCGATCAGATGATGGGCCAGCCGGTTGGCATCGGCATTGAGCGCGCCATAGGAGATCGACTGCTCTTCGAAGACCAGTGCGACCGCGTCGGGCACCCGGCGCACCTGCGCCTCGAACAGCGCATGCACGCAAAGATCCGACGGATAGTCCGCTTCCGTCCGGTTCAACTCCTCCAGCAGGTAGCTGCGCTCCTCAGCCGGAAGAATGTCGAGCTCGCGCACCGGCCTATCGGGCGCTTGCTCCAGCGCGTCGACCAGTTGCTCGAGCGCCCGCTGCATATAGCCGCAGATCCGATCGGCGGAGATCGGTTCGACCGCATCCGCCGTGAGCCCCAGCTCCTGACCAAAATCATCCACCGACAATGTCAGCGGGTAGTTGGTCCGTTCCTCGTCCCCCAGCCATTCCATGCCGGACAGCACGTCGCTTGTTCCCTCGCCGGCCATGGCCGGCGTGTTGTGGCGATAGTTCAGCAGCGCACTGAACAGTGGCGCTGGTGCGGCAATATCGCTGCAGCGTTGCGCCAATGCCAGCGAGGCATGCTCGTGTGAGAGCAATTCGGCCAGACGGGCGTGGGCGATACGCACACTTTCCTCGACCCCGGTCTCATCCAGATCCAGCCGCAACGGCAAGGTATTCATGAACAAGCCCATGGCACGGTCGGCGCCGGCACCCGCATGCATGCGGCCGAACAGCACCGTGCCGAACACCACCTGCTCGCGCCCGCTGCTCAGCGCCACCACCTGGGCCCAGGCCAGATGGCAAAGGCTAGCCAGACTCACCCCCAGCCGCCGCGCCTGGTGGCGCAGCCGATCGTTGAGCGCCTGCGGCAGCATCCGCCGTGCCTCGCGGGATCCGCGGCCGTCGCCGTAGACCTCGCTCAGAGCGAACGGCAGGGTCGGCTCGTCGATGTCGGCCAGCATCTCCCGGAAGAACGCTTCATGCGCTTTGGCATCCATGCCAAGCCGCGCCTGCGCCACCAGGTTGCGGAACGGCTGCGGCGCT
This sequence comes from Sinorhizobium meliloti, assembly GCF_017876815.1. Taxonomy (NCBI): domain Bacteria; kingdom Pseudomonadati; phylum Pseudomonadota; class Alphaproteobacteria; order Hyphomicrobiales; family Rhizobiaceae; genus Ensifer; species Ensifer meliloti. The sequence continues at coordinate 196,377 of NZ_JAGIOS010000004.1, forward strand.
GCAAGCTCATGCGCGCGCCCCTGCAGCACGGCCCGGACCTCGGCATGCATCACTTCGGCCGTCGTATGATCGCCGATCAGATGGTGCTGCAACACCAAAAGCAGCCAGCGCCCACTGCCCGGTTCGCGCGCGATCACGAACCGCATCAGCGGCGCCCGGCCAAGGTCGAGACGGTACTGGCGCGGATCGAACCGCCGCCTGAGCTCATCGGCGCCGGAACCATCACAGCCCTCCAGCTCGACCTCGAGCACATCCAAGGCCGCCTTGCGCCAGACAACCTGCGCCGGGCTCGACAGACCCTCCCAGACAAAGGCCGTGCGCAGAATGTCGTGGCGGTCGACCACCTGTTGAACCGCAGCAAGGTAGCGATCGAGCACACCCCGCTCGGCAAAGGCCATCTGCGACATCAGGAGATAGGGGTCACCCTGGGTTGCCAGCAAATGATGGAACAGAATGCCGTCCTGCAGCGGCGACAGGCCATAGATATCCTGGATATTGCCGACGCCGCCGGGCACCGTCGACACGATCCGGTCGATCTCCGGTTGGGTAAGATCGATCAGCGGCAGCATCTGCGGCGTGATCGCCGTACTCTGTTCCGTGATCGGGTTGGCAGGCACCGCCACCTCCCGGTGGCTGCCAAGACTGGCGGCCAGATCGGCAAGCATCGGCTTTGCAAATACGGTGCGAACCTCGACCCCGAGCGACAGCCGCCGCAGACGCTCCATCATTTGAACGGCCAACAATGAGTGGCCGCCGAGCTCGAAGAAGTTGTCGTGGCGCCCGACCTGCTCGACGCCGAGAAGCTCGGCCCAGATCCCGGCCAGCAGCGTCTCGATCTCGCCCTGCGGCGCCTCGTAGGCCCGACGCGCATAGGCATCGTCGTCGGGGACCGGCAGCGCCTTGCGGTCGAGCTTGCCGTTCACCGTCAGCGGCAGTGCATCCAGCCGCACGAAGGCCGACGGCACCATGTAGTCCGGTAGCAGGCCACCCAGATGCGCCCGCAACGACGCAGCAAGCCCGGCGCCATCGGCTTCGGCCGACCCGTCCGTCGTCTTCGCAACCACATAGGCGACGAGCCGCTTGTCGCCCGCCGCATCCGCGTGCGCCACCACCGCGGCATCGCCGACAAGCTCATGCTCCAGCAGCCGGGCGGCGATCTCGCCCGGCTCGATGCGGAAGCCGCGGATCTTCACCTGGTCGTCATTGCGGCCCAGAAACTCGAGATTGCCGTCCGGCAGGTAGCGCGCCAGGTCGCCGCTCCGGTACATCCGGGCGCCGGCCTTGCCGCTGAACGGATCCGCCAGGAACCGCTCCGCCGTCAGATCCGGACGGTTCAGGTAGCCGCGCGCCACCCCCGCCCCGCCGATATAAAGCTCACCAACCGCCCCAAACGGAACCGGCTGACCATGGCCGTCAAGCACATAAAGCCGCGTGTTCGCAATCGGACGGCCGATATGTGGCACAGCGTCACTGAAGAGCTGTCCCGACGTTGCCACCACAGTAACTTCCGTAGGACCATAGTTGTTTATTAACTTGAGAGGCGACGGTAGCCGGGAAGGCACACGCTGCAGACGATCACCGCCAATAAGCAAGTACTCCAACAAGGGAGTTACCAGCTCGCCTTCCAATGCCGTTGCAGCCAGCGGCGTGACTAAAAAGGCGGCGTCCAGTGGTTGATCACGCCACCATTGCAGGAGAAGCAGAGGATCTCCTGCTGCCGGTCTGGGTGGGAGCAGCAATGTGCTGCGATTGTATAATGCAGACCATAACTCCCAAGCGCTGGCATCGAATGCCACTCCAGCCGTGAGTGTGCAGCAGGTTTCTGGTTGCGGACAAAATGTTTGCACATGCCATGCTGTGAGATTGACCAGGCTTTGATGCTCGACCATGACGCCCTTAGGCGTGCCGGTGGATCCCGATGTGTAGATGACATAGGCGAGATTGCGGGCTGTCAGGCCGAGGGCATGCGGGTCGGGATCGTCAGCGGACTGGTCGGCCCAGGCGGGCATGGCCGTATCGAGATCGACCGCGCTCAGATCGGCGATTGCCTCGGCGCCCAACGCCGCGCGACCGGCGGCGTCGCAAAGCAGCAGCCGCGGGCCGGCATCGTCGAGCAACTGCCGCAGCCGTTCGCCGGGATAGGCCGGGTCGAGCGGCACATAGGCGCCGCCGGCCTTGAGGATCGCCAGCAGTCCCACCACCATCGCCGGGCTGCGCTCGACGCAGATCGCCACTGGCTGGTCCGGCCTCACCCCGAGCCCGATCAGATGATGGGCCAGCCGGTTGGCATCGGCATTGAGCGCGCCATAGGAGATCGACTGCTCTTCGAAGACCAGTGCGACCGCGTCGGGCACCCGGCGCACCTGCGCCTCGAACAGCGCATGCACGCAAAGATCCGACGGATAGTCCGCTTCCGTCCGGTTCAACTCCTCCAGCAGGTAGCTGCGCTCCTCAGCCGGAAGAATGTCGAGCTCGCGCACCGGCCTATCGGGCGCTCGCTCCAGCGCGTCGACCAGTTGCTCGAGCGCCCGCTGCATATAGCCGCAGATCCGATCGGCGGAGATCGGTTCGACCGCATCCGCCGTGAGCCCCAGCTCCTGACCAAAATCATCCACCGACAATGTCAGCGGGTAGTTGGTCCGTTCCTCGCCCCCCAGCCATTCCATGCCGGACAGCACGTCGCTTGTTCCCTCGCCGGCCATGGCCGGCGTGTTGTGGCGATAGTTCAGCAGCGCACTGAACAGTGGCGCTGGTGCGGCAATATCGCTGCAGCGTTGCGCCAATGCCAGCGAGGCATGCTCGTGTGAGAGCAATTCGGCCAGACGGGCGTGGGCGATACGCACACTTTCCTCGACCCCGGTCTCATCCAGATCCAGCCGCAACGGCAAGGTATTCATGAACAAGCCCATGGCACGGTCGGCGCCGGCACCCGCATGCATGCGGCCGAACAGCACCGTGCCGAACACCACCTGCTCGCGCCCGCTGCTCAGCGCCACCACCTGGGCCCAGGCCAGATGGCAAAGGCTAGCCAGACTCACCCCCAGCCGCCGCGCCTGGTGGCGCAGCCGATCGTTGAGCGCCTGCGGCAGCATCCGCCGTGCCTCGCGGGATCCGCGGCCGTCGCCGTAGACCTCGCTCAGAGCGAACGGCAGGGTCGGCTCGTCGATGTCGGCCAGCATCTCCCGGAAGAACGCTTCATGCGCTTTGGCATCCATGCCAAGCCGCGCCTGCGCCACCAGGTTGCGGAACGGCTGCGGCGCTGCAAGCTCATGCGCGCGCCCCTGCAGCACGGCCCGGACCTCGGCATGCATCACTTCGGCCGTCGTATGATCGCCGATCAGATGGTGCTGCAACACCAAAAGCAGCCAGCGCCCACTGCCCGGTTCGCGCGCGATCACGAACCGCATCAGCGGCGCCCGGCCAAGGTCGAGACGGTACTGGCGCGGATCGAACCGCCGCCTGAGCTCATCGGCGCCGGAACCATCACAGCCCTCCAGCTCGACCTCGAGCACATCCAAGGCCGCCTTGCGCCAGACAACCTGCGCCGGGCTCGACAGACCCTCCCAGACAAAGGCCGTGCGCAGAATGTCGTGGCGGTCGACCACCTGTTGAACCGCAGCAAGGTAGCGATCGAGCACACCCCGCTCGGCAAAGGCCATCTGCGACATCAGGAGATAGGGGTCACCCTGGGTTGCCAGCAAATGATGGAACAGAATGCCGTCCTGCAGCGGCGACAGGCCATAGATATCCTGGATATTGCCGACGCCGCCGGGCACCGTCGACACGATCCGGTCGATCTCCGGTTGGGTAAGATCGATCAGCGGCAGCATCTGCGGCGTGATCGCCGTACTCTGTTCCGTGATCGGGTTGGCAGGCACCGCCACCTCCCGGTGGCTGCCAAGACTGGCGGCCAGATCGGCAAGCATCGGCTTTGCAAATACGGTGCGAACCTCGACCCCGAGCGACAGCCGCCGCAGACGCTCCATCATTTGAACGGCCAACAATGAGTGGCCGCCGAGTTCGAAGAAGTTGTCGTGGCGCCCGACCTGCTCGACGCCGAGAAGCTCGGCCCAGATCCCGGCCAGCAGCGTCTCGATCTCGCCCTGCGGCGCCTCGTAGGCCCGACGCGCATAGGCATCGTCGTCGGGGACCGGCAGCGCCTTGCGATCGAGCTTGCCGTTCACCGTCAGCGGCAGTGCATCCAGCCGCACGAAGGCCGACGGCACCATGTAGTCCGGTAGCAGGCCACCCAGATGCGCCCGCAACGACGCAGCAAGCCCGGCGCCATCGGCTTCGGCCGACCCGTCCGTCGTCTTCGCAACCACATAGGCGACGAGCCGCTTGTCGCCCGCCGCATCCGCGTGCGCCACCACCGCGGCATCGCCGACAAGCTCATGCTCCAGCAGCCGGGCGGCGATCTCGCCCGGCTCGATGCGGAAGCCGCGGATCTTCACCTGGTCGTCATTGCGGCCCAGAAACTCGAGATTGCCGTCCGGCAGGTAGCGCGCCAGGTCGCCGCTCCGGTACATCCGGGCGCCGGCCTTGCCGCTGAACCGATCCGCCAGGAACCGCTCCGCCGTCAGATCCGGACGGTTCAGGTAGCCGCGCGCCACCCCCGCCCCGCCGATATAAAGCTCACCAACCGCCCCAAACGGAACCGGCTGACCATGGCCGTCAAGCACATAAAGCCGCGTGTTCGCAATCGGACGGCCGATCGGCACATTCGTCGATGCGGAAAGATCTGCAGGGATGTCATGGAAAGCACAACCGACAACCGCTTCCGTCGGGCCATACTCGTTGACCATTCTAGCCGCCGGCTGGATCTGACGCCATAGCTCGACCGTCGAAGACGACAATGCCTCACCGCCAATGACGAGCACCTCCACCTGACTGGCATCTCCAGCCGACTGCAGTTGCTGTCCAAGAACATCCAGATGGCTCGGGGTGACATTGACCAGCCCGCACGGTGTGCCGACCCTTGACCTGATCCCCTCGACCTCGTCCCCCTCTTTCGTAAGCAATGCATGGCCGCCAGAGACCAAAGGCGCAAACAGGCTGTTGACCGTGGCATCGAAGGCGAGCGAAGAGGAGACGACGGATGAGGATATGGGAGCGTAGCTCTCACGAGCCCAGCTTAGATAATTGGTCATCCCGCGATGCTCGACCATGACGCCCTTAGGCGTGCCGGTGGATCCCGATGTGTAGATGACATAGGCGAGATTGCGGGCTGTCAGGCCGAGGGCATGCGGGTCGGGATCGTCAGCGGACTGGTCGGCCCAGGCGGGCATGGCCGTATCGAGATCGACCGCGCTCAGATCGGCGATTGCCTCGGCGCCCAACGCCGCGCGACCGGCGGCGTCGCAAAGCAGCAGCCGCGGGCCGGCATCGTCGAGCAACTGCCGCAGCCGTTCGCCGGGATAGGCCGGGTCGAGCGGCACATAGGCGCCGCCGGCCTTGAGGATCGCCAGCAGTCCCACCACCATCGCCGGGCTGCGCTCGACGCAGATCGCCACTGGCTGGTCCGGCCTCACCCCGAGCCCGATCAGATGATGGGCCAGCCGGTTGGCATCGGCATTGAGCGCGCCATAGGAGATCGACTGCTCTTCGAAGACCAGTGCGACCGCGTCGGGCACCCGGCGCACCTGCGCCTCGAACAGCGCATGCACGCAAAGATCCGACGGATAGTCCGCTTCCGTCCGGTTCAACTCCTCCAGCAGGTAGCTGCGCTCGTCGGGAGGCAGGATGTCCAGCTCGGACACCGGCTGCTCGGCATCGGCAAGCATCGCCCGCAGCAGCGCCAGCAGATAACCACATTGCCGCTCGATCGTCGCCCGGTCGAACAACGCCGTCGCATAACCGAGAGTCCCGGCGATGGCCTCGCCCTGCTCTCCCAGGTTCAGTTCCAGATCGAACTTGACCTGATCGAGCCCCTCGCCCGCAGCCTCCACCTGCAGCCCCGGCAGGTCCAATGACCCGCCGGTGTTGTTCTGCCAGGCCAGTCCCACCTGGAACAACGGCGTGTGACCGAGAGCCCGGGGCGGCTGGACGATCTCCACCACCTGCTCGAACGGCAGGTCCTGATGATCCTGCGCAGTCAAGGCCGCGCGCCGCGCCCGTTCCAGGAGATCGGACACGCTCGGCTCGCCCGACAGATCGATTCGAACCGCCAGGGTGTTGACGAAGAAACCGATTAGATCCTCGATCTCGCGGCGACGACGATTGGCCGTCGGCACACCGATCACGATATCGTCCTGCCCGGACAGGCGCGACAGCACCGCAGCCCAGGCCGCCAGCACTGTCATGAACAACGTCGTGCCATGCTGCCGGCTCAGCCGCTTGAGCCCGCGCGTCAGAGCCTCATCGATGATAACCGGCACGCTGGCTCCGGCAAACGACTGCTGTGCCGGCCGCGGCCGGTCCGTCGGCAGCGCCAGACGGGCCGGGGCGCCAGACAGGGTGTCGCGCCAATACTGCGCCTGACGCTGCAGCCGCTCGCCGGACAACCATTGCCGTTGCCAGGCGGCATAATCCGGATACTGGATCGCCAGCGGCGGCAAAGGATCGTCCTCTCCAGCCTCAAACGCGCGGTAAAGGCTGCTGAGCTCGCGCACCAGCACCCCCATCGACCAGCCGTCCGAGACTATGTGATGCTGCGTCAGCAGAAAGACGTGCTCCTCATCCGCCAGCCGGATCAGCCGGCCGCGGATCAGCGGCTCGCGCGCCAGATCGAACGGCGTGCGCGCCTCTTCTTGGCACAGATCCAAAAGCGCGGCTTGCGCATCCGGCCTGTCCCGCAGATCGTGCTCGACCACCGGCAATCCCCTGTCCCCGGACAAAATCTGGACCTGCGGGTCATCCTCTCCGGCGACGAACGTGCAGCGCAGCGCCTCGTGACGGGCAAACAGGCGGTCAAGGCTGCGCCGCCAGGCGACACGGTCGAGTCTGCCCTGCAGTCGCCACCCCAGGGGAATGTTATAGTTCGTGCTGTCTTCGTCCAACTGTGCCAAGAACCAGAGACGCTGCTGCGAATAGGACAGCGGAAGCGCACCATCACGTCCGACTGGCATGATGACCGGTGCTGTCTGCGCACCAGAACCGTTCAGCACTTCGCCAACACTTAGCGCCAAATCGGCCAATGTTGGCTTGGCGAACAGGATCGCCAGCGGCAGCTCCACTGCCAAGGCCTCGGTCAGCCGGACGAGCACGCGCACCGCCAACAATGAGTGGCCGCCGAGCTCGAAGAAGTTGTCGTGGCGCCCGACCTGCTCGACGCCGAGAAGCTCGGCCCAGATCCCGGCCAGCAGCGTCTCGATCTCGCCCTGCGGCGCCTCGTAGGCCCGACGCGCATAGGCATCGTCGTCGGGGACCGGCAGCGCCTTGCGGTCGAGCTTGCCGTTCACCGTCAGCGGCAGTGCATCCAGCCGCACGAAGGCCGACGGCACCATGTAGTCCGGTAGCAGGCCACCCAGATGCGCCCGCAACGACGCAGCAAGCCCGGCGCCATCGGCTTCGGCCGACCCGTCCGTCGTCTTCGCAACCACATAGGCGACGAGCCGCTTGTCGCCCGCCGCATCCGCGTGCGCCACCACCGCGGCATCGCCGACAAGCTCATGCTCCAGCAGCCGGGCGGCGATCTCGCCCGGCTCGATGCGGAAGCCGCGGATCTTCACCTGGTCGTCATTGCGGCCCAGAAACTCGAGATTGCCGTCCGGCAGGTAGCGCGCCAGGTCGCCGCTCCGGTACATCCGGGCGCCGGCCTTGCCGCTGAACGGATCCGCCAGGAACCGCTCCGCCGTCAGATCCGGACGGTTCAGGTAGCCGCGCGCCACCCCCGCCCCGCCGATATAAAGCTCACCAACCGCCCCAAACGGAACCGGCTGACCATGGCCGTCAAGCACATAAAGCCGCGTGTTCGCAATCGGACGGCCGATCGGCACATTCGTCGATGCGGAAAGATCTGCAGGGATGTCATGGAAAGCACAACCGACAACCGCTTCCGTCGGGCCATACTCGTTGACCATTCTAGCCGCCGGCTGGATCTGACGCCATAGCTCGACCGTCGAAGACGACAATGCCTCACCGCCAATGACGAGCACCTCCACCTGACTGGCATCTCCAGCCGACTGCAGTTGCTGTCCAAGAACATCCAGATGGCTCGGGGTGATTTTGACCAGGCTGCGGCCTAAGCCAAGCTCTACCTTAAGGTTTTCGGTTTCATTTCGGTTGGATATGAGATGTTCCTGCGCACCACAGATTAGAGGCGCGAACAGGCTGGTAATCGTGGCATCGAAGGCGAGCGAAGAGGAGACGACGGATGAGGATATGGGAGCGTAGCTCTCACGAGCCCAGCTTAGATAATTGGTCATCCCGCGATGCTCGACCATGACGCCCTTAGGCGTGCCGGTGGATCCCGATGTGTAGATGACATAGGCGAGATTGCGGGCTGTCAGGCCGAGGGCATGCGGGTCGGGATCGTCAGCGGACTGGTCGGCCCAGGCGGGCATGGCTGCATCGAGATCGACCGCGCTCAGATCGTCGATTGCCTCGGCGCCCAACGCCGCGCGGCCGGCGGCGTCGCAAAGCAGCAGCCGCGGGCCGGCATCGTCGAGCAACTGCCGCAGCCGTTCGCCGGGATAGGCCGGGTCGAGCGGCACATAGGCGCCGCCGGCCTTGAGGATCGCCAGCAGTCCCACCACCATCGCCGGGCTGCGCTCGACGCAGATCGCCACTGGCTGGTCCGGCCTCACCCCGAGCCCGATCAGATGATGGGCCAGCCGGTTGGCATCGGCATTGAGCGCGCCATAGGAGATCGACTGCTCTTCGAAGACCAGTGCGACCGCGTCGGGCACCCGGCGCACCTGCGCCTCGAACAGCGCATGCACGCAAAGATCCGACGGATAGTCCGCTTCCGTCCGGTTCAACTCCTCCAGCAGGTAGCTGCGCTCGTCGGGAGGCAGGATGTCCAGCTCGGACACCGGCTGCTCGGCATCGGCAAGCATCGCCCGCAGCAGCGCCAGCAGATAACCACATTGCCGCTCGATCGTCGCCCGGTCGAACAACGCCGTCGCATAACCGAGAGTCCCGGCGATGGCCTCGCCCTGCTCTCCCAGGTTCAGTTCCAGATCGAACTTGACCTGATCGAGCCCCTCGCCCGCAGCCTCCACCTGCAGCCCCGGCAGGTCCAATGACCCGCCGGTGTTGTTCTGCCAGGCCAGTCCCACCTGGAACAACGGCGTGTGACCGAGAGCCCGGGGCGGCTGGACGATCTCCACCACCTGCTCGAACGGCAGGTCCTGATGATCCTGCGCAGTCAAGGCCGCGCGCCGCGCCCGTTCCAGGAGATCGGACACGCTCGGCTCGCCCGACAGATCGATTCGAACCGCCAGGGTGTTGACGAAGAAACCGATTAGATCCTCGATCTCGCGGCGACGACGATTGGCCGTCGGCACACCGATCACGATATCGTCCTGCCCGGACAGGCGCGACAGCACCGCAGCCCAGGCCGCCAGCACTGTCATGAACAACGTCGTGCCATGCTGCCGGCTCAGCCGCTTGAGCCCGCGCGTCAGAGCCTCATCGATGATAACCGGCACGCTGGCTCCGGCAAACGACTGCTGTGCCGGCCGCGGCCGGTCCGTCGGCAGCGCCAGACGGGCCGGGGCGCCAGACAGGGTGTCGCGCCAATACTGCGCCTGACGCTGCAGCCGCTCGCCGGACAACCATTGCCGTTGCCAGGCGGCATAATCCGGATACTGGATCGCCAGCGGCGGCAAAGGATCGTCCTCTCCAGCCTCAAACGCGCGGTAAAGGCTGCTGAGCTCGCGCACCAGCACCCCCATCGACCAGCCGTCCGAGACTATGTGATGCTGCGTCAGCAGAAAGACGTGCTCCTCATCCGCCAGCCGGATCAGCCGGCCGCGGATCAGCGGCTCGCGCGCCAGATCGAACGGCGTGCGCGCCTCTTCTTGGCACAGATCCAAAAGCGCGGCTTGCGCATCCGGCCTGTCCCGCAGATCGTGCTCGACCACCGGCAATCCCCTGTCCCCGGACAAAATCTGGACCTGCGGGTCATCCTCTCCGGCGACGAACGTGCAGCGCAGCGCCTCGTGACGGGCAAACAGGCGGTCAAGGCTGCGCCGCCAGGCGACACGGTCGAGTCTGCCCTGCAGTCGCCACCCCAGGGGAATGTTATAGTTCGTGCTGTCTTCGTCCAACTGTGCCAAGAACCAGAGACGCTGCTGCGAATAGGACAGCGGAAGCGCACCATCACGTCCGACTGGCATGATGACCGGTGCTGTCTGCGCACCAGAACCGTTCAGCACTTCGCCAACACTTAGCGCCAAATCGGCCAATGTTGGCTTGGCGAACAGGATCGCCAGCGGCAGCTCCACTGCCAAGGCCTCGGTCAGCCGGACGAGCACGCGCACCGCCAACAATGAGTGGCCGCCGAGCTCGAAGAAGTTGTCGTGGCGCCCGACCTGCTCGACGCCGAGAAGCTCGGCCCAGATCCCGGCCAGCAGCGTCTCGATCTCGCCCTGCGGCGCCTCGTAGGCCCGACGCGCATAGGCATCGTCGTCGGGGACCGGCAGCGCCTTGCGATCGAGCTTGCCGTTCACCGTCAGCGGCAGTGCATCCAGCCGCACGAAGGCCGACGGCACCATGTAGTCCGGTAGCAGGCCACCCAGATGCGCCCGCAACGACGCAGCAAGCCCGGCGCCATCGGCTTCGGCCGACCCGTCCGTCGTCTTCGCAACCACATAGGCGACGAGCCGCTTGTCGCCCGCCGCATCCGCGTGCGCCACCACCGCGGCATCGCCGACAAGCTCATGCTCCAGCAGCCGGGCGGCGATCTCGCCCGGCTCGATGCGGAAGCCGCGGATCTTCACCTGGTCGTCATTGCGGCCCAGAAACTCGAGATTGCCGTCCGGCAGGTAGCGCGCCAGGTCGCCGCTCCGGTACATCCGGGCGCCGGCCTTGCCGCTGAACGGATCCGCCAGGAACCGCTCCGCCGTCAGATCCGGACGGTTCAGGTAGCCGCGCGCCACCCCCGCCCCGCCGATATAAAGCTCACCAACCGCCCCAAACGGAACCGGCTGACCATGGCCGTCCAGCAGATAGATCCGCGTGTTCGAGATCGGACGCCCGATCGTTTCGACAACAGCCTGTCCCCTCGGCATGCAAATCCAAGTCGAGTACGTCGTTGTCTCCGAAGGGGCGTACAGATTGCAAATCTTCTGGACGCGCGTGCTCTCGAATATCCTCTCGATTAGGTCTGCCTTCACCCGCTCGCCCGCCAAATTGATGACGCTTGCCGATGCCGGCACGGCTTTCTGGTTGACCAGAGCGGTGATCGCCGAGGGGACCGTGTTGATCAAGGAGGCATCCACGGGCGTTCGGGCCAGCTTCAGTGCATCCTCGACGAGGTACAGCTTGCTTCCCTGCGAAAGCGGAAGGAAACACTCGTAAACGGACAGATCAAAACAGACCGAGGTCGAGAACAGCGTGCGCCTGATCTCTGATTCGGCAAACACGCCGCCACTCCAATGCAGCAGGTTCACTGTGTTCCGATGCTCGACCATGACGCCCTTAGGCGTGCCGGTGGATCCCGATGTGTAGATGACATAGGCGAGATTGCGGGCTGTCAGGCCGAGGGCATGCGGGTCGGGATCGTCAGCGGACTGGTCGGCCCAGGCGGGCATGGCCGTATCGAGATCGACCGCGCTCAGATCGGCGATTGCCTCGGCGCCCAACGCCGCGCGACCGGCGGCGTCGCAAAGCAGCAGCCGCGGGCCGGCATCGTCGAGCAACTGCCGCAGCCGTTCGCCGGGATAGGCCGGGTCGAGCGGCACATAGGCGCCGCCGGCCTTGAGGATCGCCAGCAGTCCCACCACCATCGCCGGGCTGCGCTCGACGCAGATCGCCACTGGCTGGTCCGGCCTCACCCCGAGCCCGATCAGATGATGGGCCAGCCGGTTGGCATCGGCATTGAGCGCGCCATAGGAGATCGACTGCTCTTCGAAGACCAGTGCGACCGCGTCGGGCACCCGGCGCACCTGCGCCTCGAACAGCGCATGCACGCAAAGATCCGACGGATAGTCCGCTTCCGTCCGGTTCAACTCCTCCAGCAGGTAGCTGCGCTCGTCGGGAGGCAGGATGTCCAGCTCGGACACCGGCTGCTCGGCATCGGCAAGCATCGCCCGCAGCAGCGCCAGCAGATAACCACATTGCCGCTCGATCGTCGCCCGGTCGAACAACGCCGTCGCATAACCGAGAGTCCCGGCGATGGCCTCGCCCTGCTCTCCCAGGTTCAGTTCCAGATCGAACTTGACCTGATCGAGCCCCTCGCCCGCAGCCTCCACCTGCAGCCCCGGCAGGTCCAATGACCCGCCGGTGTTGTTCTGCCAGGCCAGTCCCACCTGGAACAACGGCGTGTGACCGAGAGCCCGGGGCGGCTGGACGATCTCCACCACCTGCTCGAACGGCAGGTCCTGATGATCCTGCGCAGTCAAGGCCGCGCGCCGCGCCCGTTCCAGGAGATCGGACACGCTCGGCTCGCCCGACAGATCGATTCGAACCGCCAGGGTGTTGACGAAGAAACCGATTAGATCCTCGATCTCGCGGCGACGACGATTGGCCGTCGGCACACCGATCACGATATCGTCCTGCCCGGACAGGCGCGACAGCACCGCAGCCCAGGCCGCCAGCACTGTCATGAACAACGTCGTGCCATGCTGCCGGCTCAGCCGCTTGAGCCCGCGCGTCAGAGCCTCATCGATGATAACCGGCACGCTGGCTCCGGCAAACGACTGCTGTGCCGGCCGCGGCCGGTCCGTCGGCAGCGCCAGACGGGCCGGGGCGCCAGACAGGGTGTCGCGCCAATACTGCGCCTGACGCTGCAGCCGCTCGCCGGACAACCATTGCCGTTGCCAGGCGGCATAATCCGGATACTGGATCGCCAGCGGCGGCAAAGGATCGTCCTCTCCAGCCTCAAACGCGCGGTAAAGGCTGCTGAGCTCGCGCACCAGCACCCCCATCGACCAGCCGTCCGAGACTATGTGATGCTGCGTCAGCAGAAAGACGTGCTCCTCATCCGCCAGCCGGATCAGCCGGCCGCGGATCAGCGGCTCGCGCGCCAGATCGAACGGCGTGCGCGCCTCTTCTTGGCACAGATCCAAAAGCGCGGCTTGCGCATCCGGCCTGTCCCGCAGATCGTGCTCGACCACCGGCAATCCCCTGTCCCCGGACAAAATCTGGACCTGCGGGTCATCCTCTCCGGCGACGAACGTGCAGCGCAGCGCCTCGTGACGGGCAAACAGGCGGTCAAGGCTGCGCCGCCAGGCGACACGGTCGAGTCTGCCCTGCAGTCGCCACCCCAGGGGAATGTTATAGTTCGTGCTGTCTTCGTCCAACTGTGCCAAGAACCAGAGACGCTGCTGCGAATAGGACAGCGGAAGCGCACCATCACGTCCGACTGGCATGATGACCGGTGCTGTCTGCGCACCAGAACCGTTCAGCACTTCGCCAACACTTAGCGCCAAATCGGCCAATGTTGGCTTGGCGAACAGGATCGCCAGCGGCAGCTCCACTGCCAAGGCCTCGGTCAGCCGGACGAGCACGCGCACCGCCAACAATGAGTGGCCGCCGAGCTCGAAGAAGTTGTCGTGGCGCCCGACCTGCTCGACGCCGAGAAGCTCGGCCCAGATCCCGGCCAGCAGCGTCTCGATCTCGCCCTGCGGCGCCTCGTAGGCCCGACGCGCATAGGCATCGTCGTCGGGGACCGGCAGCGCCTTGCGGTCGAGCTTGCCGTTCACCGTCAGCGGCAGTGCATCCAGCCGCACGAAGGCCGACGGCACCATGTAGTCCGGTAGCAGGCCACCCAGATGCGCCCGCAACGACGCAGCAAGCCCGGCGCCATCGGCTTCGGCCGACCCGTCCGTCGTCTTCGCAACCACATAGGCGACGAGCCGCTTGTCGCCCGCCGCATCCGCGTGCGCCACCACCGCGGCATCGCCGACAAGCTCATGCTCCAGCAGCCGGGCGGCGATCTCGCCCGGCTCGATGCGGAAGCCGCGGATCTTCACCTGGTCGTCATTGCGGCCCAGAAACTCGAGATTGCCGTCCGGCAGGTAGCGCGCCAGGTCGCCGCTCCGGTACATCCGGGCGCCGGCCTTGCCGCTGAACGGATCCGCCAGGAACCGCTCCGCCGTCAGATCCGGACGGTTCAGGTAGCCGCGCGCCACCCCCGCCCCGCCGATATAAAGCTCACCAACCGCCCCAAACGGAACCGGCTGACCATGACCGTCCAGAAGATAGATCCGAAGATCCGGAATCCGTTCGCCGATCGGACCGCATGAGCTGGACGTATCAGACTTGTTAAGAAGCCGATAGGTCACATGCACAGTCGTCTCTGTGATGCCGTACATGTTGATCAGCCGTGGGGCATGCTCACAATGCCGTTCGAACCACGGCTTAAGAGAGGAAGGCTCCAGGGCCTCGCCTCCAAAAATCAAATAGCGAAGCTGGTTGCGAACTCCACTCTCACGCTCGGCTTCGATCAGAGCTTTAAACGCCGAGGGCGTCTGGTTGAGCACCGTGGCGCTTGACTTGCAAACCAGCGTATAAAAGTCGGGAGCAGAGCGAGCTATATGCTCCGGTACGAGAACCAGACGGCCACCACAGTGGAGCGCTCCCCACAACTCCCAAACCGAGAAGTCGAATGAGAAAGAATGAAACAGGCACCAGACATCGCGCTCGTTGAAATCGTACCAGCTCCGCGTCGCCTCAAACAAACGGACAATTTGCGCATGCTCGACCATGACGCCCTTAGGCGTGCCGGTGGATCCCGATGTGTAGATGACATAGGCGAGATTGCGGGCTGTCAGGCCGAGGGCATGCGGGTCGGGATCGTCAGCGGACTGGTCGGCCCAGGCGGGCGTGGCCGCATCGAGATCGACCGCGCTCAGATCGTCGATTGCCTCGGCGCCCAACGCCGCGCGGCCGGCGGCGTCGCAAAGCAGCAGCCGCGGGCCGGCATCGTCGAGCAACTGCCGCAGCCGTTCGCCGGGATAGGCCGGGTCGAGCGGCACATAGGCGCCGCCGGCCTTGAGGATCGCCAGCAGTCCCACCACCATCGCCGGGCTGCGCTCGACGCAGATCGCCACTGGCTGGTCCGGCCTCACCCCGAGCCCGATCAGATGATGGGCCAGCCGGTTGGCATCGGCATTGAGCGCGCCATAGGAGATCGACTGCTCTTCGAAGACCAGTGCGACCGCGTCGGGCACCCGGCGCACCTGCGCCTCGAACAGCGCATGCACGCAAAGATCCGACGGATAGTCCGCTTCCGTCCGGTTCAACTCCTCCAGCAGGTAGCTGCGCTCGTCGGGAGGCAGGATGTCCAGCTCGGACACCGGCTGCTCGGCATCGGCAAGCATCGCCCGCAGCAGCGCCAGCAGATAACCACATTGCCGCTCGATCGTCGCCCGGTCGAACAACGCCGTCGCATAACCGAGAGTCCCGGCGATGGCCTCGCCCTGCTCTCCCAGGTTCAGTTCCAGATCGAACTTGACCTGATCGAGCCCCTCGCCCGCAGCCTCCACCTGCAGCCCCGGCAGGTCCAATGACCCGCCGGTGTTGTTCTGCCAGGCCAGTCCCACCTGGAACAACGGCGTGTGACCGAGAGCCCGGGGCGGCTGGACGATCTCCACCACCTGCTCGAACGGCAGGTCCTGATGATCCTGCGCAGTCAAGGCCGCGCGCCGCGCCCGTTCCAGGAGATCGGACACGCTCGGCTCGCCCGACAGATCGATTCGAACCGCCAGGGTGTTGACGAAGAAACCGATTAGATCCTCGATCTCGCGGCGACGACGATTGGCCGTCGGCACACCGATCACGATATCGTCCTGCCCGGACAGGCGCGACAGCACCGCAGCCCAGGCCGCCAGCACTGTCATGAACAACGTCGTGCCATGCTGCCGGCTCAGCCGCTTGAGCCCGCGCGTCAGAGCCTCATCGATGATAACCGGCACGCTGGCTCCGGCAAACGACTGCTGTGCCGGCCGCGGCCGGTCCGTCGGCAGCGCCAGACGGGCCGGGGCGCCAGACAGGGTGTCGCGCCAATACTGCGCCTGACGCTGCAGCCGCTCGCCGGACAACCATTGCCGTTGCCAGGCGGCATAATCCGGATACTGGATCGCCAGCGGCGGCAAAGGATCGTCCTCTCCAGCCTCAAACGCGCGGTAAAGGCTGCTGAGCTCGCGCACCAGCACCCCCATCGACCAGCCGTCCGAGACTATGTGATGCTGCGTCAGCAGAAAGACGTGCTCCTCATCCGCCAGCCGGATCAGCCGGCCGCGGATCAGCGGCTCGCGCGCCAGATCGAACGGCGTGCGCGCCTCTTCTTGGCACAGATCCAAAAGCGCGGCTTGCGCATCCGGCCTGTCCCGCAGATCGTGCTCGACCACCGGCAATCCCCTGTCCCCGGACAAAATCTGGACCTGCGGGTCATCCTCTCCGGCGACGAACGTGCAGCGCAGCGCCTCGTGACGGGCAAACAGGCGGTCAAGGCTGCGCCGCCAGGCGACACGGTCGAGCCTGCCCTGCAGTCGCCACCCCAGGGGAATGTTATAGTTCGTGCTGTCTTCGTCCAACTGTGCCAAGAACCAGAGACGCTGCTGCGAATAGGACAGCGGAAGCGCACCATCACGGCTGATCTTCGGGATCAGTGTGGCCTTTAGGTTGCTGCCTCGACTTCGCGCTCTGGCCAGGGAAAGGAGCTTAGCTAAGCCGTCTGAATCCAGTTCTTCTAATTGGCCGATGACAAAATCCGTCATTTCAGACTCCTAGAAGAAAGCAGTTTCTGAAGTTCGTGGCTATCAAATTCTTGTGCAATCAAGCTGATGGAAGATTCACGGGCTAGCTCGGCCAATGTTGGCTTGGCGAACAGGATCGCCAGCGGCAGCTCCACTGCCAAGGCCTCGGTCAGCCGGACGAGCACGCGCACCGCCAACAATGAGTGGCCGCCGAGTTCGAAGAAGTTGTCGTGGCGCCCGACCCGCTCGACGCCGAGAAGCTCGGCCCAGATCCCGGCCAGCAGCGTCTCGATCTCGCCCTGCGGCGCCTCGTAGGCCCGACGCGCATAGGCATCGTCGTCGGGGACCGGCAGCGCCTTGCGATCGAGCTTGCCGTTCACCGTCAGCGGCAGTGCATCCAGCCGCACGAAGGCCGACGGCACCATGTAGTCCGGCAGCAGGCCACCCAGATGCGCCCGCAACGACGCAGCAAGCCCGGCGCCATCGGCTTCGGCCGACCCGTCCGTCGTCTTCGCAACCACATAGGCGACGAGCCGCTTGTCGCCCGCCGCATCCGCGTGCGCCACCACCGCGGCATCGCCGACAAGCTCATGCTCCAGCAGCCGGGCGGCGATCTCGCCCGGCTCGATGCGGAAGCCGCGGATCTTCACCTGGTCGTCATTGCGGCCCAGAAACTCGAGATTGCCGTCCGGCAGGTAGCGCGCCAGGTCGCCGCTCCGGTACATCCGGGCGCCGGCCTTGCCGCTGAACGGATCCGCCAGGAACCGCTCCGCCGTCAGATCCGGACGGTTCAGGTAGCCGCGCGCCACCCCCGCCCCGCCGATATAAAGCTCACCAACCGCCCCAAACGGAACCGGCTGACCATGGCCGTCCAGCAGATAGATCCGCGTGTTCGAGATCGGACGCCCGATCGTTTCGACAACAGCCTGTCCCCTCGGCATGCAAATCCAAGTCGAGTACGTCGTTGTCTCCGAAGGGGCGTACAGATTGCAAATCTTCTGGACGCGCGTGCTCTCGAATATCCTCTCGATTAGGTCTGCCTTCACCCGCTCGCCCGCCAAATTGATGACGCTTGCCGATGCCGGCACGGCTTTCTGGTTGACCAGAGCGGTGATCGCCGAGGGGACCGTGTTGATCAAGGAGGCATCCACGGGCGTTCGGGCCAGCTTCAGTGCATCCTCGACGAGGTACAGCTTGCTTCCCTGCGAAAGCGGAAGGAAACACTCGTAAACGGACAGATCAAAACAGACCGAGGTCGAGAACAGCGTGCGCCTGATCTCTGATTCGGCAAACACGCCGCCACTCCAATGCAGCAGGTTCACTGTGTTCCGATGCTCGACCATGACGCCCTTAGGCGTGCCGGTGGATCCCGATGTGTAGATGACATAGGCGAGATTGCGGGCTGTCAGGCCGAGGGCATGCGGGTCGGGATCGTCAGCGGACTGGTCGGCCCAGGCGGGCATGGCCGTATCGAGATCGACCGCGCTCAGATCGGCGATTGCCTCGGCGCCCAACGCCGCGCGACCGGCGGCGTCGCAAAGCAGCAGCCGCGGGCCGGCATCGTCGAGCAACTGCCGCAGCCGTTCGCCGGGATAGGCCGGGTCGAGCGGCACATAGGCGCCGCCGGCCTTGAGGATCGCCAGCAGTCCCACCACCATCGCCGGGCTGCGCTCGACGCAGATCGCCACTGGCTGGTCCGGCCTCACCCCGAGCCCGATCAGATGATGGGCCAGCCGGTTGGCATCGGCATTGAGCGCGCCATAGGAGATCGACTGCTCTTCGAAGACCAGTGCGACCGCGTCGGGCACCCGGCGCACCTGCGCCTCGAACAGCGCATGCACGCAAAGATCCGACGGATAGTCCGCTTCCGTCCGGTTCAACTCCTCCAGCAGGTAGCTGCGCTCCTCAGCCGGAAGAATGTCGAGCTCGCGCACCGGCCTATCGGGCGCTCGCTCCAGCGCGTCGACCAGTTGCTCGAGCGCCCGCTGCATATAGCCGCAGATCCGATCGGCGGAGATCGGTTCGACCGCATCCGCCGTGAGCCCCAGCTCCTGACCAAAATCATCCACCGACAATGTCAGCGGGTAGTTGGTCCGTTCCTCGCCCCCCAGCCATTCCATGCCGGACAGCACGTCGCTTGTTCCCTCGCCGGCCATGGCCGGCGTGTTGTGGCGATAGTTCAGCAGCGCACTGAACAGTGGCGCTGGTGCGGCAATATCGCTGCAGCGTTGCGCCAATGCCAGCGAGGCATGCTCGTGTGAGAGCAATTCGGCCAGACGGGCGTGGGCGATACGCACACTTTCCTCGACCCCGGTCTCATCCAGATCCAGCCGCAACGGCAAGGTATTCATGAACAAGCCCATGGCACGGTCGGCGCCGGCACCCGCATGCATGCGGCCGAACAGCACCGTGCCGAACACCACCTGCTCGCGCCCGCTGCTCAGCGCCACCACCTGGGCCCAGGCCAGATGGCAAAGGCTAGCCAGACTCACCCCCAGCCGCCGCGCCTGGTGGCGCAGCCGATCGTTGAGCGCCTGCGGCAGCATCCGCCGTGCCTCGCGGGATCCGCGGCCGTCGCCGTAGACCTCGCTCAGAGCGAACGGCAGGGTCGGCTCGTCGATGTCGGCCAGCATCTCCCGGAAGAACGCTTCATGCGCTTTGGCATCCATGCCAAGCCGCGCCTGCGCCACCAGGTTGCGGAACGGCTGCGGCGCTGCAAGCTCATGCGCGCGCCCCTGCAGCACGGCCCGGACCTCGGCATGCATCACTTCGGCCGTCGTATGATCGCCGATCAGATGGTGCTGCAACACCAAAAGCAGCCAGCGCCCACTGCCCGGTTCGCGCGCGATCACGAACCGCATCAGCGGCGCCCGGCCAAGGTCGAGACGGTACTGGCGCGGATCGAACCGCCGCCTGAGCTCATCGGCGCCGGAACCATCACAGCCCTCCAGCTCGACCTCGAGCACATCCAAGGCCGCCTTGCGCCAGACAACCTGCGCCGGGCTCGACAGACCCTCCCAGACAAAGGCCGTGCGCAGAATGTCGTGGCGGTCGACCACCTGTTGAACCGCAGCAAGGTAGCGATCGAGCACACCCCGCTCGGCAAAGGCCATCTGCGACATCAGGAGATAGGGGTCACCCTGGGTTGCCAGCAAATGATGGAACAGAATGCCGTCCTGCAGCGGCGACAGGCCATAGATATCCTGGATATTGCCGACGCCGCCGGGCACCGTCGACACGATCCGGTCGATCTCCGGTTGGGTAAGATCGATCAGCGGCAGCATCTGCGGCGTGATCGCCGTACTCTGTTCCGTGATCGGGTTGGCAGGCACCGCCACCTCCCGGTGGCTGCCAAGACTGGCGGCCAGATCGGCAAGCATCGGCTTTGCAAATACGGTGCGAACCTCGACCCCGAGCGACAGCCGCCGCAGACGCTCCATCATTTGAACGGCCAACAATGAGTGGCCGCCGAGCTCGAAGAAGTTGTCGTGGCGCCCGACCTGCTCGACGCCGAGAAGCTCGGCCCAGATCCCGGCCAGCAGCGTCTCGATCTCGCCCTGCGGCGCCTCGTAGGCCCGACGCGCATAGGCATCGTCGTCGGGGACCGGCAGCGCCTTGCGGTCGAGCTTGCCGTTCACCGTCAGCGGCAGTGCATCCAGCCGCACGAAGGCCGACGGCACCATGTAGTCCGGTAGCAGGCCACCCAGATGCGCCCGCAACGACGCAGCAAGCCCGGCGCCATCGGCTTCGGCCGACCCGTCCGTCGTCTTCGCAACCACATAGGCGACGAGCCGCTTGTCGCCCGCCGCATCCGCGTGCGCCACCACCGCGGCATCGCCGACAAGCTCATGCTCCAGCAGCCGGGCGGCGATCTCGCCCGGCTCGATGCGGAAGCCGCGGATCTTCACCTGGTCGTCATTGCGGCCCAGAAACTCGAGATTGCCGTCCGGCAGGTAGCGCGCCAGGTCGCCGCTCCGGTACATCCGGGCGCCGGCCTTGCCGCTGAACGGATCCGCCAGGAACCGCTCCGCCGTCAGATCCGGACGGTTCAGGTAGCCGCGCGCCACCCCCGCCCCGCCGATATAAAGCTCACCAACCGCCCCAAACGGAACCGGCTGACCATGGCCGTCAAGCACATAAAGCCGCGTGTTCGCAATCGGACGGCCGATATGTGGCACAGCGTCACTGAAGAGCTGTCCCGACGTTGCCACCACAGTAACTTCCGTAGGACCATAGTTGTTTATTAACTTGAGAGGCGACGGTAGCCGGGAAGGCACACGCTGCAGACGATCACCGCCAATAAGCAAGTACTCCAACAAGGGAGTTACCAGCTCGCCTTCCAATGCCGTTGCAGCCAGCGGCGTGACTAAAAAGGCGGCGTCCAGTGGTTGATCACGCCACCATTGCAGGAGAAGCAGAGGATCTCCTGCTGCCGGTCTGGGTGGGAGCAGCAATGTGCTGCGATTGTATAATGCAGACCATAACTCCCAAGCGCTGGCATCGAATGCCACTCCAGCCGTGAGTGTGCAGCAGGTTTCTGGTTGCGGACAAAATGTTTGCACATGCCATGCTGTGAGATTGACCAGGCTTTGATGCTCGACCATGACGCCCTTAGGCGTGCCGGTGGATCCCGATGTGTAGATGACATAGGCGAGATTGCGGGCTGTCAGGCCGAGGGCATGCGGGTCGGGATCGTCAGCGGACTGGTCGGCCCAGGCGGGCATGGCCGTATCGAGATCGACCGCGCTCAGATCGGCGATTGCCTCGGCGCCCAACGCCGCGCGACCGGCGGCGTCGCAAAGCAGCAGCCGCGGGCCGGCATCGTCGAGCAACTGCCGCAGCCGTTCGCCGGGATAGGCCGGGTCGAGCGGCACATAGGCGCCGCCGGCCTTGAGGATCGCCAGCAGTCCCACCACCATCGCCGGGCTGCGCTCGACGCAGATCGCCACTGGCTGGTCCGGCCTCACCCCGAGCCCGATCAGATGATGGGCCAGCCGGTTGGCATCGGCATTGAGCGCGCCATAGGAGATCGACTGCTCTTCGAAGACCAGTGCGACCGCGTCGGGCACCCGGCGCACCTGCGCCTCGAACAGCGCATGCACGCAAAGATCCGACGGATAGTCCGCTTCCGTCCGGTTCAACTCCTCCAGCAGGTAGCTGCGCTCCTCAGCCGGAAGAATGTCGAGCTCGCGCACCGGCCTATCGGGCGCTCGCTCCAGCGCGTCGACCAGTTGCTCGAGCGCCCGCTGCATATAGCCGCAGATCCGATCGGCGGAGATCGGTTCGACCGCATCCGCCGTGAGCCCCAGCTCCTGACCAAAATCATCCACCGACAATGTCAGCGGGTAGTTGGTCCGTTCCTCGCCCCCCAGCCATTCCATGCCGGACAGCACGTCGCTTGTTCCCTCGCCGGCCATGGCCGGCGTGTTGTGGCGATAGTTCAGCAGCGCACTGAACAGTGGCGCTGGTGCGGCAATATCGCTGCAGCGTTGCGCCAATGCCAGCGAGGCATGCTCGTGTGAGAGCAATTCGGCCAGACGGGCGTGGGCGATACGCACACTTTCCTCGACCCCGGTCTCATCCAGATCCAGCCGCAACGGCAAGGTATTCATGAACAAGCCCATGGCACGGTCGGCGCCGGCACCCGCATGCATGCGGCCGAACAGCACCGTGCCGAACACCACCTGCTCGCGCCCGCTGCTCAGCGCCACCACCTGGGCCCAGGCCAGATGGCAAAGGCTAGCCAGACTCACCCCCAGCCGCCGCGCCTGGTGGCGCAGCCGATCGTTGAGCGCCTGCGGCAGCATCCGCCGTGCCTCGCGGGATCCGCGGCCGTCGCCGTAGACCTCGCTCAGAGCGAACGGCAGGGTCGGCTCGTCGATGTCGGCCAGCATCTCCCGGAAGAACGCTTCATGCGCTTTGGCATCCATGCCAAGCCGCGCCTGCGCCACCAGGTTGCGGAACGGCTGCGGCGCTGCAAGCTCATGCGCGCGCCCCTGCAGCACGGCCCGGACCTCGGCATGCATCACTTCGGCCGTCGTATGATCGCCGATCAGATGGTGCTGCAACACCAAAAGCAGCCAGCGCCCACTGCCCGGTTCGCGCGCGATCACGAACCGCATCAGCGGCGCCCGGCCAAGGTCGAGACGGTACTGGCGCGGATCGAACCGCCGCCTGAGCTCATCGGCGCCGGAACCATCACAGCCCTCCAGCTCGACCTCGAGCACATCCAAGGCCGCCTTGCGCCAGACAACCTGCGCCGGGCTCGACAGACCCTCCCAGACAAAGGCCGTGCGCAGAATGTCGTGGCGGTCGACCACCTGTTGAACCGCAGCAAGGTAGCGATCGAGCACACCCCGCTCGGCAAAGGCCATCTGCGACATCAGGAGATAGGGGTCACCCTGGGTTGCCAGCAAATGATGGAACAGAATGCCGTCCTGCAGCGGCGACAGGCCATAGATATCCTGGATATTGCCGACGCCGCCGGGCACCGTCGACACGATCCGGTCGATCTCCGGTTGGGTAAGATCGATCAGCGGCAGCATCTGCGGCGTGATCGCCGTACTCTGTTCCGTGATCGGGTTGGCAGGCACCGCCACCTCCCGGTGGCTGCCAAGACTGGCGGCCAGATCGGCAAGCATCGGCTTTGCAAATACGGTGCGAACCTCGACCCCGAGCGACAGCCGCCGCAGACGCTCCATCATTTGAACGGCCAACAATGAGTGGCCGCCGAGTTCGAAGAAGTTGTCGTGGCGCCCGACCTGCTCGACGCCGAGAAGCTCGGCCCAGATCCCGGCCAGCAGCGTCTCGATCTCGCCCTGCGGCGCCTCGTAGGCCCGACGCGCATAGGCATCGTCGTCGGGGACCGGCAGCGCCTTGCGATCGAGCTTGCCGTTCACCGTCAGCGGCAGTGCATCCAGCCGCACGAAGGCCGACGGCACCATGTAGTCCGGTAGCAGGCCACCCAGATGCGCCCGCAACGACGCAGCAAGCCCGGCGCCATCGGCTTCGGCCGACCCGTCCGTCGTCTTCGCAACCACATAGGCGACGAGCCGCTTGTCGCCCGCCGCATCCGCGTGCGCCACCACCGCGGCATCGCCGACAAGCTCATGCTCCAGCAGCCGGGCGGCGATCTCGCCCGGCTCGATGCGGAAGCCGCGGATCTTCACCTGGTCGTCATTGCGGCCCAGAAACTCGAGATTGCCGTCCGGCAGGTAGCGCGCCAGGTCGCCGCTCCGGTACATCCGGGCGCCGGCCTTGCCGCTGAACCGATCCGCCAGGAACCGCTCCGCCGTCAGATCCGGACGGTTCAGGTAGCCGCGCGCCACCCCCGCCCCGCCGATATAAAGCTCACCAACCGCCCCAAACGGAACCGGCTGACCATGGCCGTCAAGCACATAAAGCCGCGTGTTCGCAATCGGACGGCCGATCGGCACATTCGTCGATGCGGAAAGATCTGCAGGGATGTCATGGAAAGCACAACCGACAACCGCTTCCGTCGGGCCATACTCGTTGACCATTCTAGCCGCCGGCTGGATCTGACGCCATAGCTCGACCGTCGAAGACGACAATGCCTCACCGCCAATGACGAGCACCTCCACCTGACTGGCATCTCCAGCCGACTGCAGTTGCTGTCCAAGAACATCCAGATGGCTCGGGGTGACATTGACCAGCCCGCACGGTGTGCCGACCCTTGACCTGATCCCCTCGACCTCGTCCCCCTCTTTCGTAAGCAATGCATGGCCGCCAGAGACCAAAGGCGCAAACAGGCTGTTGACCGTGGCATCGAAGGCGAGCGAAGAGGAGACGACGGATGAGGATATGGGAGCGTAGCTCTCACGAGCCCAGCTTAGATAATTGGTCATCCCGCGATGCTCGACCATGACGCCCTTAGGCGTGCCGGTGGATCCCGATGTGTAGATGACATAGGCGAGATTGCGGGCTGTCAGGCCGAGGGCATGCGGGTCGGGATCGTCAGCGGACTGGTCGGCCCAGGCGGGCATGGCCGTATCGAGATCGACCGCGCTCAGATCGGCGATTGCCTCGGCGCCCAACGCCGCGCGACCGGCGGCGTCGCAAAGCAGCAGCCGCGGGCCGGCATCGTCGAGCAACTGCCGCAGCCGTTCGCCGGGATAGGCCGGGTCGAGCGGCACATAGGCGCCGCCGGCCTTGAGGATCGCCAGCAGTCCCACCACCATCGCCGGGCTGCGCTCGACGCAGATCGCCACTGGCTGGTCCGGCCTCACCCCGAGCCCGATCAGATGATGGGCCAGCCGGTTGGCATCGGCATTGAGCGCGCCATAGGAGATCGACTGCTCTTCGAAGACCAGTGCGACCGCGTCGGGCACCCGGCGCACCTGCGCCTCGAACAGCGCATGCACGCAAAGATCCGACGGATAGTCCGCTTCCGTCCGGTTCAACTCCTCCAGCAGGTAGCTGCGCTCGTCGGGAGGCAGGATGTCCAGCTCGGACACCGGCTGCTCGGCATCGGCAAGCATCGCCCGCAGCAGCGCCAGCAGATAACCACATTGCCGCTCGATCGTCGCCCGGTCGAACAACGCCGTCGCATAACCGAGAGTCCCGGCGATGGCCTCGCCCTGCTCTCCCAGGTTCAGTTCCAGATCGAACTTGACCTGATCGAGCCCCTCGCCCGCAGCCTCCACCTGCAGCCCCGGCAGGTCCAATGACCCGCCGGTGTTGTTCTGCCAGGCCAGTCCCACCTGGAACAACGGCGTGTGACCGAGAGCCCGGGGCGGCTGGACGATCTCCACCACCTGCTCGAACGGCAGGTCCTGATGATCCTGCGCAGTCAAGGCCGCGCGCCGCGCCCGTTCCAGGAGATCGGACACGCTCGGCTCGCCCGACAGATCGATTCGAACCGCCAGGGTGTTGACGAAGAAACCGATTAGATCCTCGATCTCGCGGCGACGACGATTGGCCGTCGGCACACCGATCACGATATCGTCCTGCCCGGACAGGCGCGACAGCACCGCAGCCCAGGCCGCCAGCACTGTCATGAACAACGTCGTGCCATGCTGCCGGCTCAGCCGCTTGAGCCCGCGCGTCAGAGCCTCATCGATGATAACCGGCACGCTGGCTCCGGCAAACGACTGCTGTGCCGGCCGCGGCCGGTCCGTCGGCAGCGCCAGACGGGCCGGGGCGCCAGACAGGGTGTCGCGCCAATACTGCGCCTGACGCTGCAGCCGCTCGCCGGACAACCATTGCCGTTGCCAGGCGGCATAATCCGGATACTGGATCGCCAGCGGCGGCAAAGGATCGTCCTCTCCAGCCTCAAACGCGCGGTAAAGGCTGCTGAGCTCGCGCACCAGCACCCCCATCGACCAGCCGTCCGAGACTATGTGATGCTGCGTCAGCAGAAAGACGTGCTCCTCATCCGCCAGCCGGATCAGCCGGCCGCGGATCAGCGGCTCGCGCGCCAGATCGAACGGCGTGCGCGCCTCTTCTTGGCACAGATCCAAAAGCGCGGCTTGCGCATCCGGCCTGTCCCGCAGATCGTGCTCGACCACCGGCAATCCCCTGTCCCCGGACAAAATCTGGACCTGCGGGTCATCCTCTCCGGCGACGAACGTGCAGCGCAGCGCCTCGTGACGGGCAAACAGGCGGTCAAGGCTGCGCCGCCAGGCGACACGGTCGAGTCTGCCCTGCAGTCGCCACCCCAGGGGAATGTTATAGTTCGTGCTGTCTTCGTCCAACTGTGCCAAGAACCAGAGACGCTGCTGCGAATAGGACAGCGGAAGCGCACCATCACGTCCGACTGGCATGATGACCGGTGCTGTCTGCGCACCAGAACCGTTCAGCACTTCGCCAACACTTAGCGCCAAATCGGCCAATGTTGGCTTGGCGAACAGGATCGCCAGCGGCAGCTCCACTGCCAAGGCCTCGGTCAGCCGGACGAGCACGCGCACCGCCAACAATGAGTGGCCGCCGAGCTCGAAGAAGTTGTCGTGGCGCCCGACCTGCTCGACGCCGAGAAGCTCGGCCCAGATCCCGGCCAGCAGCGTCTCGATCTCGCCCTGCGGCGCCTCGTAGGCCCGACGCGCATAGGCATCGTCGTCGGGGACCGGCAGCGCCTTGCGGTCGAGCTTGCCGTTCACCGTCAGCGGCAGTGCATCCAGCCGCACGAAGGCCGACGGCACCATGTAGTCCGGTAGCAGGCCACCCAGATGCGCCCGCAACGACGCAGCAAGCCCGGCGCCATCGGCTTCGGCCGACCCGTCCGTCGTCTTCGCAACCACATAGGCGACGAGCCGCTTGTCGCCCGCCGCATCCGCGTGCGCCACCACCGCGGCATCGCCGACAAGCTCATGCTCCAGCAGCCGGGCGGCGATCTCGCCCGGCTCGATGCGGAAGCCGCGGATCTTCACCTGGTCGTCATTGCGGCCCAGAAACTCGAGATTGCCGTCCGGCAGGTAGCGCGCCAGGTCGCCGCTCCGGTACATCCGGGCGCCGGCCTTGCCGCTGAACGGATCCGCCAGGAACCGCTCCGCCGTCAGATCCGGACGGTTCAGGTAGCCGCGCGCCACCCCCGCCCCGCCGATATAAAGCTCACCAACCGCCCCAAACGGAACCGGCTGACCATGGCCGTCCAGCAGATAGATCCGCGTGTTCGAGATCGGACGCCCGATCGTTTCGACAACAGCCTGTCCCCTCGGCATGCAAATCCAAGTCGAGTACGTCGTTGTCTCCGAAGGGGCGTACAGATTGCAAATCTTCTGGACGCGCGTGCTCTCGAATATCCTCTCGATTAGGTCTGCCTTCACCCGCTCGCCCGCCAAATTGATGACGCTTGCCGATGCCGGCACGGCTTTCTGGTTGACCAGAGCGGTGATCGCCGAGGGGACCGTGTTGATCAAGGAGGCATCCACGGGCGTTCGGGCCAGCTTCAGTGCATCCTCGACGAGGTACAGCTTGCTTCCCTGCGAAAGCGGAAGGAAACACTCGTAAACGGACAGATCAAAACAGACCGAGGTCGAGAACAGCGTGCGCCTGATCTCTGATTCGGCAAACACGCCGCCACTCCAATGCAGCAGGTTCACTGTGTTCCGATGCTCGACCATGACGCCCTTAGGCGTGCCGGTGGATCCCGATGTGTAGATGACATAGGCGAGATTGCGGGCTGTCAGGCCGAGGGCATGCGGGTCGGGATCGTCAGCGGACTGGTCGGCCCAGGCGGGCATGGCCGTATCGAGATCGACCGCGCTCAGATCGGCGATTGCCTCGGCGCCCAACGCCGCGCGACCGGCGGCGTCGCAAAGCAGCAGCCGCGGGCCGGCATCGTCGAGCAACTGCCGCAGCCGTTCGCCGGGATAGGCCGGGTCGAGCGGCACATAGGCGCCGCCGGCCTTGAGGATCGCCAGCAGTCCCACCACCATCGCCGGGCTGCGCTCGACGCAGATCGCCACTGGCTGGTCCGGCCTCACCCCGAGCCCGATCAGATGATGGGCCAGCCGGTTGGCATCGGCATTGAGCGCGCCATAGGAGATCGACTGCTCTTCGAAGACCAGTGCGACCGCGTCGGGCACCCGGCGCACCTGCGCCTCGAACAGCGCATGCACGCAAAGATCCGACGGATAGTCCGCTTCCGTCCGGTTCAACTCCTCCAGCAGGTAGCTGCGCTCGTCGGGAGGCAGGATGTCCAGCTCGGACACCGGCTGCTCGGCATCGGCAAGCATCGCCCGCAGCAGCGCCAGCAGATAACCACATTGCCGCTCGATCGTCGCCCGGTCGAACAACGCCGTCGCATAACCGAGAGTCCCGGCGATGGCCTCGCCCTGCTCTCCCAGGTTCAGTTCCAGATCGAACTTGACCTGATCGAGCCCCTCGCCCGCAGCCTCCACCTGCAGCCCCGGCAGGTCCAATGACCCGCCGGTGTTGTTCTGCCAGGCCAGTCCCACCTGGAACAACGGCGTGTGACCGAGAGCCCGGGGCGGCTGGACGATCTCCACCACCTGCTCGAACGGCAGGTCCTGATGATCCTGCGCAGTCAAGGCCGCGCGCCGCGCCCGTTCCAGGAGATCGGACACGCTCGGCTCGCCCGACAGATCGATTCGAACCGCCAGGGTGTTGACGAAGAAACCGATTAGATCCTCGATCTCGCGGCGACGACGATTGGCCGTCGGCACACCGATCACGATATCGTCCTGCCCGGACAGGCGCGACAGCACCGCAGCCCAGGCCGCCAGCACTGTCATGAACAACGTCGTGCCATGCTGCCGGCTCAGCCGCTTGAGCCCGCGCGTCAGAGCCTCATCGATGATAACCGGCACGCTGGCTCCGGCAAACGACTGCTGTGCCGGCCGCGGCCGGTCCGTCGGCAGCGCCAGACGGGCCGGGGCGCCAGACAGGGTGTCGCGCCAATACTGCGCCTGACGCTGCAGCCGCTCGCCGGACAACCATTGCCGTTGCCAGGCGGCATAATCCGGATACTGGATCGCCAGCGGCGGCAAAGGATCGTCCTCTCCAGCCTCAAACGCGCGGTAAAGGCTGCTGAGCTCGCGCACCAGCACCCCCATCGACCAGCCGTCCGAGACTATGTGATGCTGCGTCAGCAGAAAGACGTGCTCCTCATCCGCCAGCCGGATCAGCCGGCCGCGGATCAGCGGCTCGCGCGCCAGATCGAACGGCGTGCGCGCCTCTTCTTGGCACAGATCCAAAAGCGCGGCTTGCGCATCCGGCCTGTCCCGCAGATCGTGCTCGACCACCGGCAATCCCCTGTCCCCGGACAAAATCTGGACCTGCGGGTCATCCTCTCCGGCGACGAACGTGCAGCGCAGCGCCTCGTGACGGGCAAACAGGCGGTCAAGGCTGCGCCGCCAGGCGACACGGTCGAGTCTGCCCTGCAGTCGCCACCCCAGGGGAATGTTATAGTTCGTGCTGTCTTCGTCCAACTGTGCCAAGAACCAGAGACGCTGCTGCGAATAGGACAGCGGAAGCGCACCATCACGTCCGACTGGCATGATGACCGGTGCTGTCTGCGCACCAGAACCGTTCAGCACTTCGCCAACACTTAGCGCCAAATCGGCCAATGTTGGCTTGGCGAACAGGATCGCCAGCGGCAGCTCCACTGCCAAGGCCTCGGTCAGCCGGACGAGCACGCGCACCGCCAACAATGAGTGGCCGCCGAGCTCGAAGAAGTTGTCGTGGCGCCCGACCTGCTCGACGCCGAGAAGCTCGGCCCAGATCCCGGCCAGCAGCGTCTCGATCTCGCCCTGCGGCGCCTCGTAGGCCCGACGCGCATAGGCATCGTCGTCGGGGACCGGCAGCGCCTTGCGGTCGAGCTTGCCGTTCACCGTCAGCGGCAGTGCATCCAGCCGCACGAAGGCCGACGGCACCATGTAGTCCGGTAGCAGGCCACCCAGATGCGCCCGCAACGACGCAGCAAGCCCGGCGCCATCGGCTTCGGCCGACCCGTCCGTCGTCTTCGCAACCACATAGGCGACGAGCCGCTTGTCGCCCGCCGCATCCGCGTGCGCCACCACCGCGGCATCGCCGACAAGCTCATGCTCCAGCAGCCGGGCGGCGATCTCGCCCGGCTCGATGCGGAAGCCGCGGATCTTCACCTGGTCGTCATTGCGGCCCAGAAACTCGAGATTGCCGTCCGGCAGGTAGCGCGCCAGGTCGCCGCTCCGGTACATCCGGGCGCCGGCCTTGCCGCTGAACGGATCCGCCAGGAACCGCTCCGCCGTCAGATCCGGACGGTTCAGGTAGCCGCGCGCCACCCCCGCCCCGCCGATATAAAGCTCACCAACCGCCCCAAACGGAACCGGCTGACCATGGCCGTCAAGCACATAAAGCCGCGTGTTCGCAATCGGACGGCCGATCGGCACATACCGGTGAGGCGCCTCAATTCTCGTGTCGGTAAGAAAGGTGGTCGCCCAAATCGTAGTCTCCGTCGGACCATAAAGATTTCTGAGAGATTTTACCCTTCTGCCGAGGTTCGAGGCCAGTTCTGAAGGCAACGCTTCGCCGCCACACAACGCACTTAAATCGGGCGCACCCTCCCAGCCGGCGTCGAAGAGCATACGCCACGCCGCGGGGGTCGCCTGCATCACAGTTATCTTCTGATGGGATAGATACCGCTGTAATCCAATAACACTGGTTCCGTGAGCAACAACGACGTTAGCTCCCACGGCCAGTGGCAGATAGAGTTCCAGCCCCGCAATGTCGAAAGAGATCGTCGTGATCGCGAGGAGTGAATCGCGCTCTGTGAGGCCCGATACATCTAAAAGAGCGCGTAGAACATTGAGAACACTTGCATGCTCGACCATGACGCCCTTAGGCGTGCCGGTGGATCCCGATGTGTAGATGACATAGGCGAGATTGCGGGCTGTCAGGCCGAGGGCATGCGGGTCGGGATCGTCAGCGGACTGGTCGGCCCAAGCGGGCATGGCCGCATCGAGATCGACCGCGCTCAGATCGGCGATTGCCTCGGCGCCCAACGCCGCGCGACCGGCGGCGTCGCAAAGCAGCAGCCGCGGGCCGGCATCGTCGAGCAACTGCCGCAGCCGTTCGCCGGGATAGGCCGGGTCGAGCGGCACATAGGCGCCGCCGGCCTTGAGGATCGCCAGCAGTCCCACCACCATCGCCGGGCTGCGCTCGACGCAGATCGCCACTGGCTGGTCCGGCCTCACCCCGAGCCCGATCAGATGATGGGCCAGCCGGTTGGCATCGGCATTGAGCGCGCCATAGGAGATCGACTGCTCTTCGAAGACCAGTGCGACCGCGTCGGGCACCCGGCGCACCTGCGCCTCGAACAGCGCATGCACGCAAAGATCCGACGGATAGTCCGCTTCCGTCCGGTTCAACTCCTCCAGCAGGTAGCTGCGCTCCTCAGCCGGAAGAATGTCGAGCTCGCGCACCGGCCTATCGGGCGCTTGCTCCAGCGCGTCGACCAGTTGCTCGAGCGCCCGCTGCATATAGCCGCAGATCCGATCGGCGGAGATCGGTTCGACCGCATCCGCCGTGAGCCCCAGCTCCTGACCAAAATCATCCACCGACAATGTCAGCGGGTAGTTGGTCCGTTCCTCGCCCCCCAGCCATTCCATGCCGGACAGCACGTCGCTTGTTCCCTCGCCGGCCATGGCCGGCGTGTTGTGGCGATAGTTCAGCAGCGCACTGAACAGTGGCGCTGGTGCGGCAATATCGCTGCAGCGTTGCGCCAATGCCAGCGAGGCATGCTCGTGTGAGAGCAATTCGGCCAGACGGGCGTGGGCGATACGCACACTTTCCTCGACCCCGGTCTCATCCAGATCCAGCCGCAACGGCAAGGTATTCATGAACAAGCCCATGGCACGGTCGGCGCCGGCACCCCATGCATGCGGCCGAACAGCACCGTGCCGAACACCACCTGCTCGCGCCCGCTGCTCAGCGCCACCACCTGGGCCCAGGCCAGATGGCAAAGGCTAGCCAGACTCACCCCCAGCCGCCGCGCCTGGTGGCGCAGCCGATCGTTGAGCGCCTGCGGCAGCATCCGCCGTGCCTCGCGGGATCCGCGGCCGTCGCCGTAGACCTCGCTCAGAGCGAACGGCAGGGTCGGCTCGTCGATGTCGGCCAGCATCTCCCGGAAGAACGCTTCATGCGCTTTGGCATCCATGCCAAGCCGCGCCTGCGCCACCAGGTTGCGGAACGGCGGCGCTGCAAGCTCATGCGCGCGCCCCTGCAGCACGGCCCGGACCTCGGCATGCATCACTTCGGCCGTCGTATGATCGCCGATCAGATGGTGCTGCAACACCAAAAGCAGCCAGCGCCCACTGCCCGGTTCGCGCGCGATCACGAACCGCATCAGCGGCGCCCGGCCAAGGTCGAGACGGTACTGGCGCGGATCGAACCGCCGCCTGAGCTCATCGGCGCCGGAACCATCACAGCCCTCCAGCTCGACCTCGAGCACATCCAAGGCCGCCTTGCGCCAGACAACCTGCGCCGGGCTCGACAGACCCTCCCAGACAAAGGCCGTGCGCAGAATGTCGTGGCGGTCGACCACCTGTTGAACCGCAGCAAGGTAGCGATCGAGCACACCCCGCTCGGCAAAGGCCATCTGCGACATCAGGAGATAGGGGTCACCCTGGGTTGCCAGCAAATGATGGAACAGAATGCCGTCCTGCAGCGGCGACAGGCCATAGATATCCTGGATATTGCCGACGCCGCCGGGCACCGTCGACACGATCCGGTCGATCTCCGGTTGGGTAAGATCGATCAGCGGCAGCATCTGCGGCGTGATCGCCGTACTCTGTTCCGTGATCGGGTTGGCAGGCACCGCCACCTCCCGGTGGCTGCCAAGACTGGCGGCCAGATCGGCAAGCATCGGCTTTGCAAATACGGTGCGAACCTCGACCC